>NZ_JAJNIS010000002.1:0-271120 GCF_022386375.1 Mammaliicoccus sp. K-M42
TTCGATAAAGATGGCAATAAGATTGGTGAAGGTATCGCAAATGATCAAGGCGTAGCTGAAATCACACCAACAAAACCATTACCTGAAGGTAATATCACTGCTAAAGCGACAGATAATGCTGAAACGCCGAATACATCTGATGCTTCTGAACCTGTCAAATCGAAAGATACAACACCGCCAACTAAACCTGTGATTCAAACAGACTTAACAGGTAAAGGTGGTACGAAAGATCCAATCGTTGTAAAAGCTGACCCTGGAACTAAAGTTGAAATCTTCGATAAAGATGGCAACAAGATTGGTGAAGGCGTCGCTAATAATCAAGGTATCGCTAAAATCACACCAACAAAACCATTACCTGAAGGTAATATCACGGCTAAAGCGACAGATAATGCTGAAACGCCAAATACGTCTGACGCTTCTGAACCAGTCAAATCGAAAGATACAACGCCGCCTACTAAACCTGTGATTCAAACAGATTTAACTGGTAAAGCTGGTACGAAAGATCCAATCGTTGTAAAAGCTGATCCAGGATCTAAAATAGGATTATTCGATAAAGATGGTAATAAGATTGGTGAAGGCATCGCTAATGATCAAGGCGTAGCTGAAATTACACCAACAAAACCATTACCTGAAGGTAATATCTCAGCCAAAGCAACGGATAACGCTGAAACACCGAATACGTCTGATGCTTCTGAACCAGTCAAATCGAAAGATACAACACAATCAACTAAACCTGATACTCAAACAGACTTAACGGGTAAAGCTAGTACAAAAGATCCAATTATAATAATATCTAAACCAGGATATAAAGTAGAAATTTTCGATAAAGATGGTAACAAGGTTGGAGAAGGGATCGCTAATGATCAAGGTATTGTTGAAATTATACCAATAGCACCATTACCTGAAAACAAATATACAGCCAAAGTAACGGGTAAAGCAGAATCACCGATTGCTTCAGATAATTCAAAACTTAAGTTACAATCAAATCCTACTGATATGATTAATAACAAAGTTAAAGATGTAGATAAAAACAAGCCTGGATATGGTGATAATCCGATAAATATTTCACCTGATAAAAGTATTACCGTTCCACAAATTGGTGATGGAAAACTGCCTAAAAACACAAAATTCGAAATACCTGGAGCAACAGTATCAAGTAAGTGGAATATAAAAATAAATTCTAAAACTGGTGCGTTATCAGTTACACCTCCAGCAAATGTAATTTCAGGTACTAAGCAAACTATTCCTGTTAAAGTTACTTATCCAGATGGTTCTACAGAAATAGTAAATGTTAAAATAATTGTTAATTCAAAAGAAAGTGGACATGACATGTCAAATTCTAGAAAGACAGAAAATAAAGATTCTGTTCAAACAATTAAATCTCATGAACTTATAGAACCTCATAATCAAAACAAATTGTCTAATAATAAACTAGAAAGTGCTTTAAAAGACACTTCAATAGGCAATGAACAAAATAAAATCACTAAAAATAAAGAAATGAATAATGAAAATGTTTCAAAAATAGAAGTTCTACCTAATACTGGTGAACAACCAATTGAAAACACAACTTTATTCGGTACTTTATTTGCAAGTGTGGGCGCATTATTATTATTTGGTCGTCGTAAAGATAAAAAAGAAGAGAATTAATAATATATAATGTGTTAAAAAAATCTCCCATTCCTAAAATAATTTTAAGGATTGGGAGATTTTTTCAGTATTAAAAGTTATAATACTTATCTGTTTTAATCATTAATTTTGCCTTTTCTATACATTGACTTTGCAATGTAACCGAATGGTACATTTGATATTGTTGTAAGTAGTTTTAAGAAATATGTTGTAATAAAGATTTCAAATACTACACTATTTGGTAGGTTGCCATAAAATGCAATTAACACAAATATTGCTGTATCAATTATAGAACTGACAATAGTACTACCATATGCTCTTATATAGAATGTTTTATCTGATGAGAACTTATTCTTAATTAAATTAAATAAAAGTACATCTAAATGTTGTCCAATAACATAAGCGATTATTGAACCTAATGCAATTCTAGGTACAATATTAAAAATAGTTTCCAGCGCTTTTTGTGAAACATCATCTTGAGCTGGTATGAATGTTAGCGAACATTGAAGTAAAATAACCATGACGATAACTGATGAAAATCCAAGCCAAACTGCTTTTTTAGCTTGTTTTCTACCATATATATCATTTAATATATCTGTTGCAAGATAAATTGATGCGAACATTACATTTCCAAGTGTTGCACTAACTGAAAATAGTTCTACTGTTTTAATAACCTGTATATTTGCTATAATAGTACCTATAGCAACCCAAACAAACAGGCCAGTTTTTCCAAAGAAACGGTATAGGACTAACATCAATATAAATGTGATGAAGAATGTACCGATTCCTATTAATTCATTATACATAACTTTGTTCCTCCTAAATTTTGATATTGCGGGTGTTTAGAAACCGCGATAATCGAACTTATTTATTATACGGCTCAAAGTTATAAAAATCAACAAGCTTTATCGTAAACAATTCGTATTATGAATGGTATAATAACGGTCTAGTAAGGGAGTGACACTTATTTTAGCTCAAGAAGAAAAAGTAGCAATCAAACAAATAGATCATTTAATGGAAACATACTGCAAAGGGTGTTTACTTAAAACGCATTATAGAGAAACTCAAGGAAAACACCAAGCACATCAATATTGTATATCTGAATGTTCTGTAGGTATACGAATTAAACAACTAGGCAACAAATTGCAATAAGGAGGATATTATGGAAATTGTTAGAGTTGAACCAACACCAAGTCCTAACACTATGAAAATCGTTTTATCATTTAAAAAGGAAGACAGATCTTCAAACACTTATACAGAAGTTAATGATCATAATCCTGAATTCATTAACCGTATATTAAATTTAGAAGGGATTAAATCTGTATTCCATGTAATGGATTTTATTGCCGTGGATAAACGTCCTAAAGAAAATTGGGATACTTTACTAAAAGATGTAACAACTGCTATATCTGGATCAGATCAGGATTTAGACTCAAATAACAATCAAGTAAATGAACATTTTGGTGAAGTAAAAGCAGAAGTCTTAAAGTTTAAAGGAATTCCTTACCAAATTAAATTAACAACTCAAGAACAAGAAAAGAGAAAACAATTACCAGAGATTTATATCGATAGTATGTTGAAAGCTACTAAAGACACTGATAATGTTGTATTTTTGAGAAAATGGGAAGATTTAGGCGTTCGTTATGGAGAAGTTGAAGAAGTTCTTGAAACAGTACAAGAAGAATTACTAGCATTATATCCTAAAGTAATTTTAGATGAGCTAGTTGAAGAAGCTTTAACAAGTGATATTACAATTCCTGAAAAACAATTTGTTCATGTCGATAAAGAAACTTTTGAACAAGAGCAAGATTGGAAAGTAAAATTAAGAATGTTAAACGATTTTCCAACTCCTACTGAAGAGGATTATCCATTATTGGAAGTAGCATTACATGATGAGAAACCTCAAGTACGAAGAATGGCGATCGTTTTATTAGGAATGATAGAGCAAAAAGAAACATTACCTTATCTATATGAAGGTATGAAAGATAAAGTTGTTTCTGTAAGAAGAACTGCTGGAGATTGTTTAAGTGACTTAGGTTATAAAGAAGCTTTACCCGTTATGATCGAAGCACTTGAAGATCCTCAAAAAATTGTAAGATGGCGTGCAGCTATGTTTATTTTTGATGAAGGCAATGAAACAGCTTTAGAAGCTTTAAAAAACAGACAAGATGATCCAGCATTTGACGTTAAACTACAAGTTCAAATGGCAATTGAAAGAATTGAAAATGGTGAAGCTGCTTTAGGATCTGTGTGGAAACAAATGGCGAATAGAAAGAGAGAGGAATAATATTATGAATGCATACGAACAATATATGAAAGAATTAGCTCAACCGATGAGAACAGAATTAACTGGACAAGGTTTCGAAAGTTTAGAAACACCTGATGCAGTTAAAGATTTTATGGATAATGTAGATCAAAATGAAACAACGTTTATTGTAGTTAACTCAGTATGTGGTTGTGCGGCAGGTTTAGCTCGTCCGGCAGCTGTCACAGTAGCTCAGCAAAATGATAAGAAACCTGCTAGAACAGCTAC
Organism: Mammaliicoccus sp. K-M42; assembly: GCF_022386375.1. Taxonomy (NCBI): domain Bacteria; kingdom Bacillati; phylum Bacillota; class Bacilli; order Caryophanales; family Staphylococcaceae; genus Mammaliicoccus; species Mammaliicoccus sp. K-M42. Next base: position 4,160 of record NZ_JAJNIS010000002.1, read on the forward strand.
TGTATTTGCTGGTCAAGATAAAGAAGCAACAGAAACGATGAGAGCATATATTGCTCAAGTACCATCAAGTCCATCTATGGCTTTATTTAAAGGTAAAGAGCTTAAATACTTTATGCCACGTGAACATATTGAAGGAAGAGATATCCAAGAGATTTGCATGGATATTAAAGACGCTTTTGATGAATACTGTGACTAACGTTAGATTAACAACTGCAGTTAAAGTTAATGCATCTCTCTACAATCAAGTAGAAGATGCATTTGCTATATTATCTAAATTAGAATTTGTGAATGAAGTTAAAACTATCAAACGAAATAAACTAACAATTAAGCAATTATTTCAAAATGATACTACACCGGTCATAGTTTTAGAAAGTAATGGGCCAAAATTATATTTTTCACCGGATACTCCTATTTATTTTCATTTAGATACTGTAAAAGTTAAATTACACATGTTGAAACAAAAGAAACAACCTATACTTATAGAAATGCTGAATGATATAACAAGTAATTTATCAACTTTTAATTTCATAGATGGAACAATGGGTTTTGGAAGAGATAGTTACATGACATTGAAGATTTTTAAGCAAGCAAATATATATGCAATAGAGCAAAATCCTCTTATATATTTCGTTATTTCAGAAGGCATGAAAAATTATCTAGAACCAGAAGAATATGAACGCATTCATTTTATAAATGATGATTACAACAATTGGGTTAAGCAAAACACTAAATTAGTAGATGTACTTTATTTAGATCACATGTTTGAACAAACGTTAGTCGAAAACGATAGAATGGGTGAATTGTCTCGAATGACAGATGTAATTCAAAATATAAAACCTATTGAAGATTATAAATATTTAATAGTAAAGGCACATTATAAAAGTCATATCTTTAAAAAATTAAAAGTCACACAATGTTTACGAAAAAGTTCTAAAACACATTATGGACTAAGTACAAAATCAAAATAAAAAATAAAAATTCACCCAATCCGAAAATAAGTCTAACGGATTGGGTGATTTTAGTTAAGAAAGGGATTTAAGTCCCAAGTTCTTTTGCCCCTTTTAAGTACTATTCAGTAATGCACATACTAATCATATAGCTTAATAATAAGAATAACCCTATAACAGCGAATATTTCATTCATTGAAATAGCCTCCTTTGAATTGTGATCTCTTCGTTAATTTAATTCTATTATACATAATTTCAGTGAAAGATTCTATCTTTTATCGATATCATTTTCTATTATATCAGTAGTAAAATATAACGTTTTTCGTTAATATAGATAAGGAAGAATAAAGAAAAAGAGGTGCTCAAATGAATAACTTTGATAAAGCGTATCATGATTTATGTAACAAAGTATTAAACGAAGGTAAAAGTAAAGACGATAGAACTGGTACGGGTACTATTTCTATATTTGGCCACCAAATGAGATTTGACTTGTCTGAAGGATTCCCTCTATTAACAACAAAGAAGGTATCTTTTAAATTAATCGCTACCGAACTTTTATGGTTTATTAAAGGTGATACTAATATAAGATACTTATTGCAATATAAAAATAACATTTGGAATGAATGGGCTTTCAAAAAATGGATTGAAAGTGAAGAATATAATGGCCCTGATATGAATGATTTTGGTCGTCGTGCTTTAGTTGATGACAAGTTTAACGATCAATATAAAGAACAATTAGCTATTTTTAAAAATAAAATACTTAACGACGATAATTTTATGCAAAAATATGGTGACTTAGGTAACGTTTACGGTAAACAATGGAGAGATTGGAAAGATCAAGATGGTCAACGCTTTGATCAACTTAAGACATTAATTGAAAATATTAAGCAAAATCCAAATTCTCGTAGACATATTATTTCTGCATGGAATCCAACTGAAATTGATACAATGGCTTTACCACCGTGTCACACGTTATTCCAATTTTATGTTAAAGATGGAAAATTAAGCTGTCAGTTATATCAAAGAAGTGCGGATATCTTTTTAGGAGTACCATTCAATATTGCTAGTTATAGTTTATTAACACATTTAATTGCTAAAGAATGTAAACTAGAAGTAGGTGAGTTTGTTCATACTTTTGGAGATGCTCACATCTATAAAAATCATATCGAAGCAATTGAAGAGCAACTTTCTAGAGATTCATATTCTGCACCTAAACTTAAAATTAATACTGATAAGTCATTATTCGATATTGAATATGAAGATTTAGAAATAGTAGATTATCAATCACATCCAAGTATTAAAGCACCAATTGCAGTTTAAGAAGGAGTAAATACAATGAAATCAATTATAGTATGTCATGATCAAAACAGAGTAATAGGTTTAGATAATAAAATGCCATGGCATTTACCAAATGATTTAAAAAGAGTAAAGGCATTAACAACGGGTAATACTATTGTGATGGGAAGAAAAACATTTGAATCATTAGCTAGACCACTACCAAATAGAAGAAATGTCGTATTAACTTCAAATCGATCTTTTGAACATGAAGGCGTAGATGTCATTCATTCCTTAGATGAAATTGATCATTTAGATGGACATATATTTATATTTGGAGGACAAGGTCTATACGAGCAAATGATGGATCGCGTCGACGATATGTATATAACTGTTATTGAAGATAAATTCCAAGGTGATGCCTTTTTCCCACCATACGAATTTAAAGATTGGACAGTTATTTCATCTGAAGCAGGTACATTAGATGAAAAAAACACATTACCTCACACATATATGCATTTGGAAAGGAAATAATAGTATGTTAAGAACAGCTAAAACATTTGGCTATATCATTGGATATGCAGCGCTAGTTACGTCACAGTTAAATAAAGTTAAGAAGAAAAAAGTGCTAGTTGATGATATACAAACTCAAGATGAAATGGTTTATTTATATGCTAGAAAATGGGCAACAAGAATTTTGAAATCAGCAGGCGTTCAAACTCATATTACTGGTAACACAAATTCACTAGACGAACCCGTGTTATATATTTCAAATCACGAAGGAAACTTTGATATTCCAGTATTAATTAATCATTTACCACAACCATTTGGTTTTATTTCAAAAAAAGAAGTAGAAAATATTCCATTTTTAAAACCATGGATGGAAGAGATGAATTGTATTTATTTAGATCGCTCAAATAGAAGAGCAAGTTTACAAATGATTAAAGATGGTATAAATAAATTAAAAGAACAACATTCACTGCTAATTTTTCCAGAAGGAAGTCGAAGTAAAGGTGGAGAAATGCAAGAATTTAAAGCAGGATCATTTAAATTGGCGAAATCTGCAAAAGTTAAAATTGTGCCAATCGCAATATATGGAACATCTAATATAATGGAAGCACAAGACTCAAAGAAAATCGTTCCCGGAGATGTTTACGTGCATATTTTAGACCCGATTGATCCTTCAATCTTTGAAGACAAAACAATGCAAGAAGTCAGCCAATATGTTCAAGGGGAAATTAGTAATACTGTTCAATCATTAAAGGAGAATCATTATGTCAAAAATTAAAATCGTCGTTGATTCAACAACTGACTTATCAGCAGATTATCTTAAGGAAAACAATATAACAGTTGTGCCATTAAATATACTTATCGATGGCGTTACTTATGAAGATCAAACTGAAATGAGTTCAACAGAATTCCTTGAAAAAATGAGAGAAGCTAAAAAACTACCGAAAACGAGTCAACCTGCAATTGGTAAAATAGTAGAGACATATGACGAATTAGGTAAAGATGGTTCGGACATTATTAGTATTCATATGACTTCAGAGTTATCTGGAACATTCAGTGCAGCACAGCAAGCAGCACAAATGACTGATAGCAAAGTTACAGTTATTGATAGTAAATTCATTTCTTTAGCTTATGGCTTCCAAATTGAAGAAGTAGTTAAAATGATTAATGAAGGAAAAAATATTGAAGAAATTGTTGAACAACTTGAAGTTATTAAAAATAATTTAAGGTTATTTGTTGTTATAGGTAATATTGACAACCTAATTAAAGGTGGCAGAATTGGGAAAGCTAAAGGGCTTATTGGTTCACTTATGAATATTAAACCAATTGGTGAAGTAATTAACGGAAAAATAGAAATGATGCATAATGCTAGAACTCAAAATGCTGTCATTAAATACCTTATGAAAGAACTTGATGTATTTTTAGAAAAGAAAGAAATCATTAAAATAGGTATAGCAGATGCAAATGCAGAACAACTAGTGAATAAACTTATGAAATCAATTAAAGAAAAGAAAAATATTCAAAAGTTTGATACTGCAGTAACAACACCTGTCGTTTCAACACATACAGGTGAAGGCGCTATAGGCGTGTTCTTTTATGGAAAATAAAAATTGGATGAATCATCGGGCATGGTTTTTTGCTTTTGTTATTCTTATTATTTTAATACTTACAGCCACGGTATATATATTCGTATCTATATCAGATGATAGTAACCATCCAAATAATAATTCTGAAAAAATCGACAAAGATTTCACGATTTCTTTTAGTAATTCTGAACTTGAATCATTAATGAATGCTTCAATTAAAAAGTATAATATTCAATCGAAAATCACAAAAAAATCTTTGTCATTTGATACAAGTACTAAAATATTGGGAAAAGACATTGATATCACCCTTAAAACAAAACCAGTAAAGTTAAATAATGAAACTATAAAATTTGAAATAAAAGCTATTGATATAGGTAAACTGAACATTTCAAACCCATTTGTACTATCACAAATAAAAAAACATAGCGACCTTCCACCATATATTCAAGTAAATCCTAAAGATGAGTCTGTCTATCTCTCTTTAGATCAATTAGATATTGATAACGTTGAATCTATACAAATTCAAACATTAGATATTTCAGCTAAAAAATGGTATTTTGATATTAAGCTAAAGTAATTAATCATCAAAGGAGGTACAACTATGGCATATGCAACATTAGCTGGGGGATGTTTTTGGTGTTTAGTGAAACCATTCAATGAATTTCCTGGCATTATAGAAGTTACTTCTGGTTATAGTGGGGGACATACCGAGAATCCTACTTATGAAGAAGTTTGTACAAATCAAACTGGACATGTAGAAGCAGTTCAAATTGAATATGATGAAGAAGATACAGATTTTGAATCTATTCTTAATATATACTTTAAAACATTTGATCCAACTGATAATAGAGGTCAGTTTTTCGATAGAGGAGAAAGCTACGAACCAGTTATTTTCTATCATGATGAAGATCAAAAAGAAACTGCAATAAATAAAATCAATCAATTAAATGAACAACAAATTTTTGATAAACCCGTCATTACACCAGTTAAACCTTATAAGAATTTTTATCCGGCGGAAGAGCATCATCAAGATTATTATTTAAAAAACCCTGCACATTACCAAGGATATCAACAAGGTTCTGGACGTAAAGCATTTATAGAAAAATATTGGGGGCGTTAAAATGCTAAAAAAAAATAAAGATGAATTAAATGAAATGGAATTTTTAGTTACACAACAAAATGGAACTGAACCACCTTTTCAAAATGAATATTGGAACCACTTTGATAAAGGTATTTATATTGATAAATTATCAGGTAAACCTTTATTTACTTCAGAAGAGAAATTTGAATCTGATTGCGGTTGGCCAAGTTTCTCAAAAGCATTAGATGATCAAGAAGTTATAGAACTTGTAGATAAAACTCATGGTATGATAAGAACTGAAGTACGCTCTGAAGATTCTGATAGCCATTTAGGGCATGTCTTTAATGATGGTCCAAAAGAAACAGGTGGTTTAAGATATTGTATTAATTCAGCTGCTGTACAATTTATACCATACGATAAGTTAGAAGAATTAGGGTATGGAGAATTAGTAAATCATTTTAATAACTAGAGGAGAAGATACTTATGTTTAAAAAATTATTTGGCGGTAACAAATCTAAAGATACAAATGTTGAAGTATATGCACCAATCACAGGAGAATATGTAGCTATAGAAGACATTCCAGATCCTGTTTTTGCTCAAAAAATGATGGGTGAAGGTTTTGGTATTAAACCTTCAGAAGGTGTTGTAGTAGCACCTTTCGACGGCGAAATTGTTAATGTATTTAAACCTTCAAATCATGCAGTAGGTATTAAAGCTTCTAATGGTTTAGAAGTTCTCATACACGTTGGTCTAGAAACTGTACAATTAGGTGGAGAAGGCTTCGAAGCACTTGTAAACACTGGCGACGTAGTAAGTAAAGGTGATGAATTGTTGAAATTTGACATCGAAACGATTGAAGCTAAAGTTAAATCTGTTATTAGTCCTGTTATCATTACAAATACTGATGATGCAGAAAATATTAACATTGAATCATTAGAAAGTTTAGTTAAAGGTGAAACTAAAGCTATTGATGTGAAAATGAAATAAATGAAACAATATTCATTCTATCAATATGCTCTAACGAAACGTAATGAAAATAGTGAAATCGGAAAATTAGCTGATTTAATTTTCCAAGATTTATCATTCCCAAAGTTTACAAATGATTATCATACACTTTCTGACTATTTAGAAACAGAAGCTATGTTTACTCAGCCAATGAGTGTTTTCGATGATTTATTTGATTCATATGAAGAATGGTTGAAATTTTAAATGTTTAACACTTTGGTGTCGAGTGCACCAAAGTGTTTTTCTTTGTATGAATTAACTGTTAAAATAAATTATATTTGACAAGAAAGTTGTGAGTAAATGAAACCATTTAAAAATAAGCAAAAGCAAGAAATTACAATGCCACTATATAAATTACTAATTATATTATTTGTTACTGTACTATTAACATCTGTAGTGACATTCGCCTCTTATAAATTCGGATTAAATTTTGGTAATGACAAACAAAAAAGTCTTAATAAAATTGAAGAAGCATATGAACAAATCGATGAAGACTATTATAAAGACATTGATGATGATAAATTAACACAAGGTGCCATCGATGGTATGATTAAATCGCTTGATGATCCTTATAGTGAATACATATCTGCTAAAGAAACGACATCTTACAACGAAGAAATCTCAGGTGATTTTGTTGGTATAGGAGCAGAAATGGAAGTACATAAAGGTTTTGTAAGAATTACAAGTCCAATGAAAGGTTCACCTGCAGAAAAAGCAGGTATACAACCACTAGATATCGTAACAAAAGTTGACCATAAATCTATCAAAAATAAGTCATTAAATGAAATTGTTGAAAAAGTACGTGGTAAAAAAGGCACAACTGTCACATTAACAATTAAAAGAGAAGGAAAAGAACCTTTTGATGTAGATATTAAACGAGATAAAATTCATGTTACTAGTGTTGACTATACTAAAAAGAAAGATACTGGCGTAATTGCCATTTCTAAGTTCCAAAATAAAACAACTAAAGAATTAAAATCAGCCCTAAAACAAGCTAAAAAAGATAACGTAAAACACATTGTACTAGATTTAAGAAATAATCCAGGCGGGTTATTAGATGAAGTTGTTACAAGTGTTAATTTATTTGTAGATAAAGGTAAACCAGTTATTTATTTAGAAACTAAAGGTGACAAACCTCAAGCAGTGGAAACTGAAAATAAAAAAATGTCAGGAATTGACGATATGGATTACTCTGTATTAGTGAATAAAGGATCCGCAAGCGCTGCAGAAATATTCGCAGGAGCTTTACAAGATTACAAAATTGCAGACGTCCTAGGCACTACAACTTTTGGTAAAGGGATTGGACAAGTCCATAAGGAATTTAACGATTCAAGTATACTTAAATATACGAACATGAGATGGTTAACACCTAATAAATCATATATCCATAAAAAAGGGATTAAACCTGATAAAAAAATCTCTGCACCAAAATATGAAGAGATAGAAATCATCGATCCAAGTAAAACTTATCAAAAAGGTGATAATTCAAAAGAGATTAAATCAATTAAGATTGGTTTGAAAGCATTAGGGTATAATATTAGCAATGAAAATGGAAAATTCGATAATGAACTAGAAAGTAACGTAAAAGCATTCCAAAATGATCATAAATTAGAATCAAATGGTATCTTTACAGACGACACTACTAAGAAATTCATAGAATTATTACGTAAAAAAATACGTAGTGAAGATAAACAATTAGATGAAGCTATTCAATACATTCATAAGTAGATGGAGGTAAGTAAAAATGAGAACAGCAACACGAGCAGATATACTTCACATAAATAAACTTACAGAGATGGCTAAATCTATTATGTTAGCTGATCAAAATCCACAATGGGATCATCGATATCCTATAGAAAAAGATTTCTATGACGATATTGATAAAGGGCATCTTTATTTACATGAAGTGAATGATGAAATAGTAGGTTACATTTGCATTAATCAAGTACAAGCAGAATGGTATCAACAATTTGATTGGCCAGTAAGTACTGAAAATGCACTTGTTATACACAGAATGGCAACGAATCCTGAGTATAATGGAATTGCACAAATAATGATGCAATTCGCTCTTGATTATGCTTCACAAAATGAGCTATCAATCGTGTTAACAGACACTTTTTCACTAAATAAAAGAGCACAAAAATTGTTTCATAAATTTGATTTTATAAAAATGGGTGAATATGAAACAGATGAATTTCCATTTGATAAAAATGCACCATTTTATGCTTATTATAAATTGATAGAAAATGAGGAGAAATAAATAATGAAGAAAATAGCTTTTACCGGTGGCGGTACGATTGGACATGTAGCTGTAAACTTAGCACTTATACCTGAAGCAAAAAAACGTAACATTGAAACGATCTATATAGGTTCCAAAAATGGTATAGAAAGAGAAATGATTGCGAATTCTGCAAAAGACACTAAATATATTGCTATATCAAGCGGTAAACTTCGAAGATATTTATCTTTTGAAAATTTAAAAGATGTTTTTAAAGTTATAAAAGGTGTATTAGATGCTCGAAAGGTTTTAAAAAAAGAAAAACCTGATCTCGTTTTTTCAAAAGGTGGTTTCGTAAGTGTACCAGTCATTATGGCTGCAAAATCATTGAAAATACCAACAATTATTCATGAATCTGATGTTACACCAGGCTTAGCTAATAAAATTGCTATGAAATTTGCAACAAGAATGTATACAACATTTGAAGAAACATTAAAATATGTCCCTTCTGATAAATCTGATTATATCGGTGCCATTATTAGAGAAGATTTAAGAGATGGCTCTACAGAAGAAGGCTATAAATTAACAGGATTTGATTCGAAACTTCCCGTTCTCTTAATTATGGGTGGTAGTTTAGGTTCAAAAGCACTTAATAAAGCAATTAGAGAAAATCTTGAATATTTAACTAAAAAATATCAAATTATACATTTAACAGGTAAAGGTCATCTTGATGAAACAATCAATAATGAAAATTATGTTCAATATGAATTTGTTTCCAATGAACTGATGCACTTTTATGCTATTACAGATACTGTTATTAGTAGAGCAGGAGCAAATGCAATTTATGAATTCGCAACTTTAAAATTACCAATGTTATTAATACCCCTTGGATTAGATCAATCTCGAGGTGACCAAATTGATAACGCTAAGATTTTCGAGAAAAAAGGCTATGCTAAAGTATTACAAGAAAAAGATGTTAATCAATCAAATTTAGTAAGGCAATTAGACAAATTAGAAAACGAAAGAGATGACATTATTGACAAAATGTCTCATTTCAAAGAAAGTTATACTAAAGAAACATTATTTAATAAAATAGAAGAAGACTTAAAGTAAGGGGGATATCGAATGAGCCAAGCTAATCGTACATTATTAATACTTATTTTCAGTTTGATTTTTGGTGTTATAGCTTTCTTTCATGAATCAAGACTAGGTAAGTGGATTGATAATGAAGTTTATAATTTTATATATTCAACAGAAAGTTTTATCACAACTTCTATTATGCTTGGTTTTACAAAATTAGGGGAAGTTTGGGCAATGATAGCTCTATCCTTGATAGTAATTTGCTACTTGAAATTAAAAAAATATAACATAGAGACATTATTTTTTGCAATTACAATGATATTATCAGGTACTTTAAACCCACTTCTTAAAAATATATTCGATAGAGAAAGACCAACTTTATTGAGACTTATAGATATTTCTGGATTTAGCTTTCCAAGCGGACATGCCATGGGATCTACCGCCTTTTTTGGATCATTGATTTATGTTCTATATAGAATATCCAACAAAACAATGAAACCCTATTTAATAGGATTGTGCCTCGTATGTATAGCAATGATCTCTTCATCTCGTGTATATTTAGGCGTACATTATCCAACTGACATCATTGCAGGTATAATTGGTGGCGTTATTTGTATTCTATTAACTCAAAGCATGTTAAGAACTAAGTTATAAAATAGTCTTGAAGATTGAACCACATAAGAAAAAAACACCCAAGTGATTTGGACAGAATCACTTGGGTGTTTTACTTTTATGGGCATAAAAGGGGGTTATAGAAAATGTTCAATCCATACTTAGAGGGGGAACTCTTTTAGTTGATTGATAATCATTTTCAATTACTATTATAACTAAATGAGAATGAATGTCAATTAGTTATTTGAAATTTATACTATTTTAAATGATAAAATAGTTCTGCTCATATATAATGAACTTATTAAACATGAAAATGTTACCTTCTAAATAGAGGGGGAACTCTTTTAGATGATTGATAATCATTTTCAATTACTATTATAATCAATTGAGAATGATTGTCAATTAAATAGAAAGATTTTTATAAATTATTACGAGGTGCAGTTATGAAAAAAATACTCATCATAGAAGATGAACAAAATTTAGCTAGATTTATCGAATTAGAACTTAAGCATGAAGATTATGAAGTAGAAATATGTAATGATGGAGAAAGTGGTCTTAAGCAAGCTTTATCTGAAGATTATAATTGTATTCTTCTTGATCTCATGTTGCCAAAAATGAATGGATTAGAAGTATGCAGACGTGTTCGTCGTGAAAAAGAAACACCTATTATTATGATTACGGCAAAAGGTGACACTTACGATAAAGTTATCGGGCTTGATTATGGAGCGGATGACTATATTGTTAAACCTTTTGATATAGAAGAATTATTAGCAAGAATTCGTGTGATTATTAGAAGAAATGTAACTACAGAAAATGTGAGTCACACAATAACAGTAAATGATTTAACTATTGATAAAAATGCATTTTCAGTTTCAATTCAAGGTGAAAATGTGGATTTAACAAAAACTGAATACGAATTATTATTATTACTTGCTCAAAATCAAAATTTCGTTCTACAGAGAGAACAAATATTAAATCACGTTTGGGGTTATGAATCTGAAGTTGAAACGAATGTCGTGGATGTGTATATTCGTTATTTACGAAATAAACTTAAACCGTACAAAAAAGAAAACATCATCGAAACGGTTAGAGGAGTGGGATATGTGATTAGATCATGAAACAGCAATCATTAAAAACAAAATGGATGATGCTCACCACGACAATAACCTTTATAATATTCGCTTTATTTAGTATGTTCATTATTTATTTCATAAGCTTATATTTAAAAGATCAAGAAACTAGTGTAGCTACAAGAAGTGCATATGACACAGTTAATTTATTGAAGACTAAAACATTAGGTCAAATAACTTCAAATGATATAAACGCTACAATTACTGATAATCAAAAAATAGTACTTTATGATAAATTTGGCAAACCTATTTTCGAAGAAACACATAATAACAATTTAGACTATACACCGAAATTCGAAAAAGTAAGCCACCATAAACTTTATGAAACGAGCAAAGATAATAGATCTTATATTGTCATTTATACGCCAGTAAACACAAGCTATTTCAGTGGCTATGAAGCTATAATTCATCCACTCGATAATTACAATGCTATTATTAAATTCATGATTATTTTGGCTACAATATTTGGATTTATTGCTTTATTGTTAATTGCGATTATTAGTTATATATTCTCGACACAAATCACTAAACCAATCACGATTTTATCCGATAAAATGAAGCAAATACGTCGTGATGGCTTCCAAGAAAAACTAGAAGTTCCAACTAACTACGAAGAAACTGATGATATGATTCATACTTTTAACAATATGATGGAACAACTTGAAGTTTCTTTTAATCAGCAAAAGCAATTTGTTGAAGATGCATCTCATGAATTGAGAACACCACTTCAAATTATTCAAGGACATTTAAATCTTATTCAAAGATGGGGTAAGAATAATCCTGAAGTATTAGAAGAGTCTTTAGATATTTCGATTGAAGAAATGACGCGTATTACAAAACTAGTAGAAGAATTACTTTTATTATCAAAAGATGCCCGTTCTAGTACGGGTGATGAAATAGATATTGTAGATATAAATTATGAAATTCGCTCAAGAATTAAATCATTAAAAACATTACATCCAGACTATACATTTAACTTTGAGTCAAATTTCAAAGCAATTAGGATGAATATTAATCGATTTCATTTTGAACAGATGTTATTGATATTTATAGATAACGCTATGAAATATGACACAAAAAATAAAAACATCGAGATTAACACAAATCTTAAAAATAGAAATATCACAATTGATATAATTGACCACGGAATGGGTATACCTAAAAAGGACCTAGATTTTATATTTGATCGGTTTTATCGAGTTGATAAATCACGTTCACGAAAAGAAGGTGGGAATGGCTTAGGACTATCAATTGCTAAGAAATTAGTCAATTTTTATGATGGTACTGTGAAAGTAGATAGTGTCGTAAATGAATACACTAAAATCTCAGTTGTATTTAAAGAATCTTTTATAAATAAATAAGTGTGTTTAATGTCAAATTAGCCTTTAACTCAATACTGTTAAGTGCTAAAATGGAAATGTAAACGGTTTATAATTTTCTTGGAGGGTGGAACATGAAGAATGATAATCATGTCGAAGCACCTGTAAGATTTGGAACTAACTTAGGGTTAATGTTAGAAATGTATGATAATTACGTTAATGATCCAGAGTCAGTACCAGAAGACTTGCAAGTGTTATTCGATGAATTAACTAGTAACAACACAGGCGCTGGCCTACAATCAAGTACTGGGGTGGACAACTCAAGTGTGAAACGTGTAATGCGTTTAATTGATAATATCAGACAGTATGGACATTTAACTGCCGATATTTATCCAGTATACCGTCCAGAAAGAAAAAACGTACCTAAATTAACACATCAAGACTTTGGACTATCAAAAGAAACGCTTGAAAAACTTCCATCTGTAATCGTATCAGATCATTTTGATGGTGAATTTAATAATGCATATGAAGCAATTGAATATATGACTTCATGTTACCAAGGTCCTATAGCTTTTGAATATACACATATCAATAATAATGAAGAACGTGTATGGCTAAAAAGATATATAGAATCAACTAAAACTATTGAAATTACTAAAGAAGAAAAACTTGAATTATTAAAAAGCTTAGCCGAAGTAGAAGGCTTTGAAAAATATATCCATAAAAATTTCGTAGGTGCAAAACGCTTTTCTATTGAAGGCGTGGACACATTAGTACCTATGTTACAACGTGTTTTAAAACGTACAAATGCTGCAAACATACCAAATATCCAAATTGGTATGGCTCATAGAGGTAGATTAAATGTATTAACACATGTGTTAGAGAAACCATATGAAATGATGATTTCTGAATTTATGCATAAAAATCCTTTAATCTTCTTACCTAAAGATGGTTCATTAGAAATTACTGCTGGTTGGACTGGGGATGTTAAGTATCACCTTGGTGGTACTAAAACAACAAGCAAGTATGGAATAGAACAATCTATTACGTTAGCAAACAACCCAAGTCATCTTGAAATCGTTTCTCCAGTTGTACTTGGTAAAGCTAGAGCAAACCAAGATACTACAATCGATGCTGGTAGACCTAGTCAAGATGTAAATAAATCACTAGCTGTATTAATACATGGTGATGCTGCTTTCCCTGGTCAAGGTATTAATTTCGAATCAATGAACTTAAGTAATTTAGATGGATATACAACAGGTGGTTCATTACACATTATCACTAATAATAGAATTGGTTTTACGACTGAAGCAACTGATGGTCGTTCAACTACTTATTCTACTGATGTGGCTAAAGGTTATGATTTACCGATTATCCATGTAAATGCTGATGATGTTGAAGCAACTGTTAAAGCTATTGAAATGGCTATGGACTTCAGAGAAAAATTCAACAAAGATTTTGTAATCGACTTAGTTGGATACAGAAGATATGGCCATAATGAAATGGATGAACCATCCATCACGAATCCAATGATGTATAAAGCAATTAAAGAACATCCTTCTATTGAGTTGTTATATGGAAGAAAACTTGTCGAAGATGGTATCATTTCTGAAGATGAAATGAATCAAATATTTGATGATGTTTCTAAGAGACTAAGAACTGCACACGATAAAATAGATAAAGATGCACAAATGGATAATCCGGAAATGACTTTACCTGACAAAATTAGTGAAGGTCAAGACTATAAGCTTCAAAATGCTACTTTTGAAGAATTAAAAGCTATCAATGAAGCTATGTTTGATTATCCAGAAGATTTCACAGTGTTCAAAAAATTAAATAAAGTATTAGATAGACGCCGTGAACCTTTCGAAAAAGATGGCTTAGTAGATTGGGCACATGCTGAACAATTAGCGTTTGCAACAATTTTACAAAATGGAACACCAATTCGTTTAACGGGTCAAGACTCTGAACGTGGTACATTTGCTCAAAGACATGCAGTGTTACATGATGAAAATGACGGAAAATTATTTATACCACTTCATCACGTGCCAAACGGTCAAGCATCATTTGATATCCATAACTCTCCATTATCAGAAGCAGCAGTCGTAGGTTTCGAATATGGTTATAACGTAGATCATCCACAATCATTTAATATTTGGGAAGCTCAATACGGAGACTTTGCAAATATGGCACAAATGATTTTCGATAACTTTATGGCTAATAGTAATGCTAAGTGGGGTGAGAAGAGTGGTTTAGCGCTATTCTTGCCACATAGTAATGAAGGACAAGGACCTGAGCACTCATCAGCAAGATTAGAAAGATTCTTACAACTAGCTGGTGAGAACAACATGACAATTGCTAACTTAACGAGTGCTTCAAACTATTATCATTTATTAAGAAGACACGCTAAATATTTAAATACTGACAAAATGAGACCATTAGTTTTAATGTCACCTAAGAGCTTGTTACGTAATAAAATTGTTTCAAGACCAATTGAAGAATTTACTAAAGGACAATTTGAGCCTATTTTAGTAGAACCTTTCAAAAAAACTAAAGTTAAAAAAGTTATAATCTCATCAGGTAAAATGTTTATTGACTTAAAAACAGAATTGCAAAAAAATCCTAACGATGAACTTTGTTTAATTGCTTTAGAACAACTTTATCCTTTTCCGAAAGAAGAGATAACAAATGTTCTATCAGAATTTAGAAATCTAGAAACTGTTAGATGGGTTCAAGAAGAAGCGAAGAACCAAGGCGCTTGGTCATTTGTAAGCTTAAAACTACAAAGTATTCTAGAAAATCGTAAAGTAGAACTTGAATATCATGGACGTAAAGTTCGTTCTTCAACTGCAGAAGGCGATGGCGAAATTTATAAAATTCTACAAAGCAAAGTAATCGAAGAAGCTTTAAAACATAATTAGGGGGAAAAGAATAATGTCAGAGGTAAAAGTACCAGAATTAGCAGAATCAATTACAGAAGGAACAATTGCAGAGTGGCTTAAATCAGTTGGTGACCAAGTTGAAAAAGGTGAAAACATTGTTGAACTTGAAACTGACAAAGTAAACGTAGAAGTCATTTCAGAAGTTGCAGGAGTACTTTCTGAAATAAAAGCTGAAGAAGGCGAAACTGTTGAAGTTGGATCTGTAATTGCAGTCGTTTCAGATGGAGAAGCACAACCTGCATCTAATGATTCTAAAGAAACTGAAAAACAGGAAGAATCACCTAAAGAAGATGCTGCTAAAACAGTAGCACCATCTAACAAACAAGAAGTTAAAGAAGAAGAAACTGCTTCATCAAATGATAGAGTTCAAGCAACTCCTTCAGCACGTAAATTAGCACGTGAAAAAGGTATTGATTTAAGTAAAGTTAAAACACAAGCTGGAGATGTAATTAGACCAGAAGATGTTGAAAACGCATCAAAACCTGCTCAACCTAAACAAGCTGAGAAAAGTCAACCTGCACAAGCTAAATCAAATGACAATCCTTCTAAACCAGTTGTCCGTGAAAAATTATCACGTAGACGTCAAACAATTGCTAAAAAGTTATTAGAAGTATCTAATAATACAGCTATGTTAACAACATTTAATGAAGTAGATATGACTAACGTTATGGAATTACGTAAACGTAAAAAAGAAAAATTCCAAGAAGATCATAATGGTACTCGTTTAGGCTTTATGTCATTCTTCACTAAAGCATCAGTAGCTGCATTGAAAAAATATCCAGATGTAAATGCTGAAATTGATGGTACTGATTTAATCTTAAAACAATTCTATGATATTGGTGTTGCTGTTTCTACTGAAGAAGGATTAGTTGTTCCAATCGTAAAAAATTGTGACAAGAAAAACTTCGCAGAAATCGAGCAAGACATTGTAGACTTAGCAGTTAAAGCTAAAGACAAAAAATTAGGATTAGATGATATGATGGGGGGATCATTTACTATTACAAATGGTGGAGTATTTGGTTCATTAATGTCTACACCAATCATCAATGGTACTCAAGCTGCAATTCTTGGCATGCATTCAATCGTAACAAGACCAGTTGCTATCGATAAAGAACGCATGGAAAATAGACCAATGATGTATATCGCTTTAAGTTATGACCATAGAATTATCGATGGTAAACAAGCAGTTGGTTTCCTAAAAACAATCAAAGACTTAATCGAAAATCCAGAAGATTTATTATTAGAAAGTTAATTATAGATAAGGTTGGGGCATAAACCCTAACTCAAAACAAATAAGCATATCACTTAACTGATTTTTAAAGTTTACAGTGATATGCTTATTTTTTATAAAATATTATGATTTTGTACGTGCATTTGCCAGAGGGTATGGTTCGAGCCTGTAGTCTCTCACGCATACTATTCCCTCAGGCGTCCGCACTTACAAAATCGTTATAATTATCAAATAAAAAGTATAAGTACAATTCTAAAGTGTCGTCCGATGTATAAGATTGGTAAGTCATTAATTACTCGGCTCAATCAGAATTTACAAATTGTATCGTAATTATAATTTGATTGATTTGTCATTGTTTCAATATATTTGGTATAATTTACTAGACTTCATAAATGGGAGAGAGATATTCATGAATGGACTTAGAAGTGTGACTTTATCGACTTATAATTTAAACGAAACAGAATCATTCTATAAAAATATTTTAGGGCTTAATACTTTAATCAACAATGAAACAAATATTTTACATGTTGGAGATGCAAATCTTGCACCAGGGACAAGACTTATTTTTAAGCAATACCAAGGTGACCAAGAAAAAATAGATACTCATTTTCATAGTATCGCTTTACGAGTGCCGACTGATTTAGCTTTGTACGAATATAAGCAACAGTTTGATAAACATGAAGTTAATTATGAATCTGTTCAACAACTCAATGGTAAACACTTATTTAAGTTTTATGATAATAATGGACATGCTTTTCATATTATCTCAGACGAACTAAATGCGGGTGTACCACTTGGTACTGCATACGATGATGGTCCTATAAGTCCAATTCATCAAATTCAAGGGATTGGTCCAGTTATGATTAAATCACCTGAAACACAAGCTACTGGCTCACTTTTAAAAAATATTTTTGAGTTGCAATTATTTGCAGAATACAAGACAATAGATGATGAGTCAGCTTTAGTCTTTAAAGTAGGTGCAGGTGGAAATGGTGGGGAACTACATTTAATAGATTATCCAAATGCTATTGAATCTTTAAATCCACCTATTGAAAGAGTTGCAGTCTCTATAGATGATATAGATCATTTTGAAAAAATAGTGAATCACGTTAAAGAAATCGAAATTGAACATCACATCATTCAACATGAAGCAGGTTTAATTTCATTATTTGTACGAGATTTAACAGGTATTATTATTACAATTACATTTGATACAGTGAATTAAAGGAGCGTTTAAAATATGTTACATGAAACTTGGAAAGATAATCACGTTATAAAGAGAGTAGAAGTTACACATACTGATGCAGAAAAGTTCAAAGTTTCTGATATGTTAACTACAGGAAAAACATACGACGTAGTAAATGAAACAGAAGAGTATTATCAAATTATTGATAATTCTGGTCATGTTGGTGGTTATTATAAAACATACTTTAAAGAAGTATAATTTTTAAAATATTAAACTAGAGAAAAGCTCTATAGTAATTATAGAACTTTTCTCTTTTTAGGTTTACTTATAGTAGATTAAAGGAGAACATTATGACAAATTTTAATAAATATTTAAATAACGATGAAACAATATACAATGATGCATTATCAATGATTCAACTTAATAAAAATATCCTTCTAAAAGGACCAACTGGATCAGGAAAGACAAAATTAGTCGAAACACTTGCAAGAGATTTAAATAAACCTATGCATTCTGTAAACTGTTCAGTAGATTTAGACGCTGAAAGTTTGTTAGGTTTTAAAACTATCGAAACAAATGAACACGGTCATCAAGAAATTGTCTTTATAGATGGCCCAGTTATTAAAGCTATGAAAAATGGTGACATATTATATATAGATGAAATAAACATGGCAAAACCTGAAACATTACCAATTTTGAATGGTGTATTAGACTTTAGAAGAGCTTTAACAAACCCATTTACTGGTGAAGTTGTCCAAGCTAAAGAAGGATTTTCTGTAGTCGCAGCAATCAATGTTGGCTATATTGGTACGCTCCCGATGAACGAAGCATTAAAAAATAGATTCGTTGTCTTAGATATAGATTATATTGATGGTGAAACTTTAAAAATGATTATAAAAGAACAGAGTAAATTAAAAGATGATGAAATTATTGATTCCATTATTCAATTTAATAAAGATTTACGCATTATGTCTAGTCAAGGTCAAATTTCTGAAGAATCAGCAAGTATAAGAGCACTAATCGACCTTGCAGATTTAACTACTGTTATACCAGTTAGACGTGCAATAAAACGCGCAATTATCGATAAAATAGACGATGAAAGAGAACAACAAGCTATACAAAATGCCATTGAATTAATTTTCGAGTAAGGAGAATATCATGAGTGATCGTTTTATATTATTTAATGATGAACAAATCGATACACAGCAAATTATGATGTTAACAGATCTAGCAAAATTATTACTTGAAGATCCTAATGTTAAAGTATCGTTTCAAAAGTTCCAGCATTACGATCCAATACAAAATACATGTAATGTCAGTTTCACTTGGTTACATCGTCCTGAACATGTAACAAGAGCAGGACTAAAATCTGATATCATGCTAGATACGATTGGCTTTAAACACATAGATCCTTCAATTTATAAGGAAGTATTAGATGAATCATTCGATCATATGAACTTTTTTAAGCAGTTGTTTATGCTCATTGAAGAATATAGATTGTCTAATATTATCATGCAAAAAAGACCTGTAACAAAAAATATATTTAAACATAGATTAGCAGTAAAAGTTAAACAAAATAATAGTCAAATCCATGTATATCAAACAAAAACAACTTATACTGATTTACTATTTTTAGCTATAGAACATGCTATTTTGAACGAAAATTTTATAAATAATATTGCTATACACGAAAATTTTGATGATGCTCTTGTGCAAGTTTTTAATAGATTAACTCAAATTTTTAATTTATATACGTCTGAAGATAGTTATGATTTAGCTGTTAGCATTATGATACTTGTTGATTATTTATTAAAAGAAGATATGTTAAATCAGTACTATCATATCCCAGAACGAATATACAAAAGTTATGAAGAAGAGTGGTCACTTGAAGATTTAAGTAGACAAGATGCTGCTCAAACTGATCAAAGTAATGAAAAAGAGCACGACCAAGACGAAATTACGACAGAAGAAGCTAAAACAAAAACGGCAGATAGTAAAGCTGATAGTGATTCATATTTAGAAATGGAATTACATGAAGGTGAAAATAGCGATGTACTTTCTGATAACGAACGTGAAGGTGATGCATCTGATGATATGACAGATATGATGGAGAAAAAGGGCAAAGGATCAAATGATACGATTGACGATGAAGAAGGCGGAGCACAGGGACTAAACAATCATTATAATTTAAAAGGTGTAAACCAAAATGTTTCATTATCCTTTAATAAACCTGAAATCACACCATCTGATGTTGTTGCTTATAAAGAAGCAGTTGATAGTGTACAGTTTGAAATTAAAGACTTAACGAGCATAATTCAAAAATCTATGAATCATCAATATAGTGATTTAAGAGAAAACTTGACTAAAGGTAGACTACAAAAGAACTTATTAAACTGGTTTATTGATGATCAGTATAAATTATTCTTTAAAAAAGATGCTTTTAGTAGAAAACTAGATGCTACATTTACGTTATTAGTCGATGCTTCAGCAAGTATGCATGACAAAATGGAAGAAACTAAAAAGGGTGTTGTGTTATTTCATGAAACGCTTAAAAATCTTGATATAAAACATGAAATACTTGGTTTCAGTGAAGATGCGTTTGATTCTGATAAGCAAAATCAACCTAATACGATAGAAGAATTAATTTTATATAACGAATCTACACTAAAACAAAATGACGCTAGAATTATGACACTCGAACCTCAAGATGATAATCGTGATGGCGTAGCGTTAAGAGTTGCTACACAACATTTACTACAAAGATCTGAGGCACAAAAATTCTTGATCGTGTTCTCTGATGGAGAACCGTCAGCCTTTGATTATGCAGAAGATGGTATTATTGATACACATGAAGCAGTCATTGAAGCTGACAAACAAGGGATTTACGTGTTCAATGTTTTTCTTAATCAAGATGTAATTGATGAAAGTATCAAACGGACTGTTCATAATATTTATGGTAGGCAAAGCCTATTTGTAGAAGGTGTTGAGAATTTACCATATCAACTGGCTCCGTTACTGAAAAAATTATTGTTACAATCTATATAAATGAATTTGAAAATATTTACATTCTTTTTTTAATTTTCAGAAATTTCATATGGACGAAAACTTTCTCCAATGATAAAATATAGATTATTGTAAGACGTAAAAGGAGTAAACTATATGAATAAGAATATTTTTGTAGTAGGATTTATGTTATTTGCGATTTTCTTTGGGGCAGGGAATTTAATTTTTCCACCTGCACTAGGATTATCGAGCGGCAATTTCTTTTGGCCAGCAATATTTGGGTTTGTTATAACGGGAATAGGTTTGCCTTTAATTGGTGTAATCACAGGATCAATTGAAGAGAAAGGGTACAGAGTAGCGTTAGGGAAGATACATCCTGTATTTGCAGTTGTGTTATTAGTTGCTATTTCTTTAACAATTGGACCGCTATTTGCTATACCACGTACGGCAGCAACATCATTTGAGATGGGAATAACTCCGATATTTGAAACAACGAGTTCAATGTCTTTACTTATTTTCACACTCATTTACTTTATTATTGTATTTTACTTAAGTTTTAACTCAAGTAAAATGGTAGATAAAGTTGGGTCAATTTTAACTCCTTTACTGCTAATATCAATCACAGCTTTGATTGTTAAAGCATTCATTACTTTAAGTGGTGAATCTACTGTATCAGGAGATCCTGCTGTATATAGTAGTAGTGGAACTAGCTTTGGTAAAGGTTTTGTAGAAGGTTACTTAACAATGGATGCAATTGCTGCCATTGCTTTCTCTATGATTGTTATTACTGCAATTAAGAGTAAAGGTGTAACAAAAGAAACTGGATTATTTAAACAAACTATTTTTGCAGGAATTATTGCTGCAATAGCTTTAGGTTTCATTTATATTTCATTAGGCTGGATCGGAAATCATATGAATGTTTCAGCTGAAACGATTAAAGAACTGAATGCTAACGGTCAAAATATCGGAACATACTTACTAACATCTGCAGCAAATTTAGCATTTGGTGAATTTGGTAAATATTTAATCGGTATAATCGTAGCATTAGCTTGTTTAACAACAGCTACAGGCTTGATTGTTTCTGTAAGTGAATTCTTTAATGAATTATTACCTAAAATTTCTTACAAATGGTTTGTAGCAATCTTTACTTTAATTAGTTTTATCCTTTCAAATCAAGGTTTAACAACTGTAATTAAAGGTTCTTTACCAGTATTACTTGTGCTATACCCAATTGCAATTACTGCAGTGTTATTAATTTTATTAGCTAAATATGTTAAAACACCACCAATTGCACAACAATTGGCTGTAGCATTCGTTACAATCATTTCATTTATATCAGTATTTAATCAAATGGAGTGGGCAACAATTGGATTTATTAGTAAATTACCTTTAGCTCAATATCAAATGGAATGGATACCATTTGCAATTGTAGGATTTATTATTGGATTCATCATAGGTAAAGTGAAAAACCAAGCACCAATAGAATATAGCTAAATTATACGAGGCTGAGACAAATTAATTGTCTCAGCCTCTATTCATAATATTTTAAGTAAAAATAAAGGGGCTGATTTAATGTATTTAAATGCAATCATCAATAAGGATGAAACATGGCTTTTATGGGCTATATTAGTTAGTATTGCTGCACTCAGTATTTTCTTAGAACAAAGATATGCCTTTGCATCTAAAATTACTGGTGCCATTATAGCGTTAATTGGTGCTATGTTATTATCTAATCTTAATATCATCCCAATAGCATCTCCAGTTTACGATCAAGTTTGGAACTATGTTATACCTTTAGCAATACCATTACTGTTATTTAGATCTAACATCTTTAAAATATGGAAAGAAAGTAGACGTTTGTTATTTATTTTCTTAATTAGTTCAGTAGGAACAGTAGTAGGTGTTACAATCGCATTTTTATTATTGCATCAATTTATACCTGAATTAGATAAAATAGGTGCTATGATGACAGGTAGCTACATAGGAGGCGGCGTGAATTTCGCAGCACTTAGCACTAAATTTGAAACGCCTGGTGAGCTCGTTTCCGCCACAGTCGTAGCAGATAATAGTGTAATGGCATTTTATTTTATAGTACTCATTACTTTACCTAATCTAAAATTTGTTAAAAAATATTTTAATAGATTGAGCACTGATAATAAAGATACAGAGGGAAATAATGCAGAAACATATTGGAAAAGAAATGAAATTAGTTTAAAAGATATTGCTAATTCTTTAGCAATTGCATTCGTTTTAGTTGCTATAAGTTTTAAAATCTCAGAAATTATCAATGCAATTGTACCTAAAAGTAATCCTTTTTTAGAGATTTTAGTAAGTATTATAGGAGATCAATTTTTACTATTAACAACATTGACACTTATTGCAGTAGCAGTCTTTAGTAAATTCTTTGAAAATTTAAATGCTTCAGATGAGCTTGGTACATTTTTAATATATATTTTCTTTGTGGTAATAGGGGTGCCAGCTTCAATTCCAATTATCATAAAAACTGCACCATTATTATTTATATTCGTAGCAATTATTTTAATATTCAACTTAGCAATTACACTTTCATTCGGAAAATTGTTTAAGTTCAATATTGAAGAAATGATTCTAGCTAGTAATGCTAATGCAGGAGGACCTACTACAGCAGCTGCCTTAGCAATTTCAAAAGGTTGGCATAGTCTCGTTGGTCCAATATTAATTATAGGTACACTAGGTTATGTCATTGGAAATTATATAGGCACAATGATGGGGTATTTCTTAAGTCAATTTATGTAATCTATAGAAAAAAAGGAACTTCGTTAACGAAGTTCCTTTTTATGATTTAAACGAATTTCTCAATTGATGTTGTTCATCTTTGAGTTGTAAAAGTTTTGTCTTTAAATCTTCTTCAAGTGTTTGTAATTCTTGCTCTGCTTGTTGACGTTTTCTTGTACCATCTTCTTGTATACGAAGTGTTTCTTGAATTGTATCTACTATATTCGTTTGCGTTGTCTTCAAAGTTTCAATATCTACAATACCACGTTCATTTTCTTCAGCCGTTCTGATTGCATTTTGTTTTAGCATTTCAGAATTTTTTAAGAGTAATTCGTTTGTTGTATCTGTAACTTTCTTTTGTGCTTCAGAAGCACCTTGTTGTCTTAACAATGTTAAAGCGATAGCCATTTGATTTTTCCACAATGGAATACTTGTCAAAATAGAACTTTGAATTTTTTCTGCCAATGTCTGGTTAATATTTTGTATCATTCGAATTTGTGGGGCTGATTGCAACGTAATTTGTCGTGATAGTTGTAAATCATAGATTCTTTTTTCAAGACGATTTATATATTGCTGTAAATCTGCTAATTCTTGTACATCCATTTGATTATTAGATGATTTAACTTTATTCTCTAGCGCTACTAGTTCGTTTCGTTTTAATTCATCTCGTTTTTTCTCAGCTGCTGCAATATAAATGTTTAATGCATCGAAATAGGCTTTGTTTTCTTCGTATAGTTGATCCAGCAATCCAACATCTTTCATTAGCATATTTTGAGATTTTTGTAATTCAACTGATATACGGTCAACTTGAGCACCAACTGATTGATATTTACTGAACATTTCATTTACAGAACGTTCAGCTCTTCTAAATATTCTTTTTAGTCTAGATTTATTTTGTTTCTGTAATTCATCAGGATTTACTTCTTTTAATTTGTTCATTAAATTTCTTAATGAAGAACCAATTGGACCGACATCTTTAGATTGCACTTGAGTCAACATTTGATGAGAGAACTGTGATAATTTATTTTGAGCTTGCTGTCCATACAATAGTAAGCCATCATTATCTAATGGTTTAATTTGTTTAGCAATTTCGTCAATTTTACGCTGATCTTCATCAGAAAACGATTTTTCATATGTTGATGTCACATCAGTTTGTCCTTGTTGTTCTGAAACTTCTGCTTTTTGTGGTGTTAATTCATTTGATGAATCTTTAAATGGATCATCAATAAGGTCGTCAAATAGGTTTTTATTTGTTTCAGTCATCGTTACGCTCCATTTCATATTCGTATTTTTTTGCCTTTTTTCTTAAATTCACTTTTTCTTTTGTCGATTCAGGAATAGCTTGCGTATAATTATTTCTATCTTTAGCTATATCAGCAAGTTCCATTTCAATATCTAATTGATGATAGCTAGATTCGTTTAGCTGTTTCAAATCTGCTACTAAAGTTCTTTTGTTTTCATCAATAGTTAGTTTCGTTTGTTTCAATTTAGCTTTTTCTTCTTTAGACTTATTAGGCATGCGTTGTAGCATTGTATAATTTTCAATTAAATTCACCGTATTGTCTAAATGAGAATAGAAGAAACTCTCAACTGTGTAAAATTTTTCAGGCGATTGTTTGACTGCATTATAAATTGTACGCGCCAATTTAGCGACTTCATTTAAATTCTTAAATTCGCTATATGATCTTACACGCATATAGTTCTTATAAAGACGCTTCAGTTTTGGTTGAGCATCGTTTAATTGTTTTCTTATAAAATGAAATTCACGTCGCGTTAAGCCCATCTCTTTTAAATATTTTCTTGAGCTATACCATTGAATAGGTAAAAAGCTTAATACATATGAACCAGCAAATACTGTCATATCAATAATAAAATTTAAATCCAATTGAAAAATACTAAATAAAAATGCGATAAATGATATAGGTACAGCTAGTAGTGCACCTAATACATATGATAAATTATATTTCATTGTCATCTTCCTAATTTATAACGTTTTGAAGTGCTTTGTTTTCTCATCTAATGTCGTATCATCAATTGTATAATTTTCAACAACTGAAGCTGGTGCTGCTCCCTGAATAACACCATTTATAAATTGTTCTAAGTTATCATCATTGCCACTAGCATATATCTCTACATAGTCGCTAACATTTTCAACGCTACCAACAATTTTATACTTTTTAGCAAGTTGTGCTGTAAAAAATCTAAAACCAACACCTTGTACTCGTCCAAATACTTTAATATGTTTTCCGTTCATTTTTATCACCTCATATATCTATTATAAAGGGTTATGTATAAAAAAACTAATAATTAGAAACATGCACACAAGCTATTTTCTTGATTTAATTGGTAATAAGATTTAAATTTATTTTAGGGCAATTTTCTAAATAGGGGAGTTTTTTAGATGTATAAAATCGTAACAATCCGAGCAGATTATGAGGGATGGTGGCTGTTTGACGATTGGAAAGATAATATTATTAAAGAAATAGAATGTGTTGATTATGATGAAATGATTACGCAATATAAAAACTTACTTGAAAAATACCAAATTAAATTTACTAATGAACTCGTAGGCAAGCATAATATACATGCATTTTATAATAATTGTGATTTGTCATATTGTGAAGACTGTGAAGAAGACTTACAAATTTTTTATAGTATACTTGTATTAAATGACAATTCTATTTATACACCTTTACCAAATTAATAAAATCTGAAAATATCTCAAATGGTATTGCATTTGAATATTTAGTGACGTATAATAAGTAATAGCAATATCGTTATTCCATATTGCAAATGACATATTTATATTAATTGTGTTTTTTGTAATATGCGAATATCGCATATTGAATTTTAGTCTTGGAGGTTTCACATTATGAAACAAGGTACAGTAAAATGGTTTAACGCAGAAAAAGGATTTGGCTTCATCGAAATTGAAGGAGAAAATGACGTATTCGTACATTTCTCAGCAATTAACCAAGAAGGTTACAAATCTTTAGAAGAAGGTCAAGCAGTAGAATTCGAAGTAGTTGAAGGCGACCGTGGCCCACAAGCTGCAAACGTTGTAAAACTATAATATATATGAATTTGAAAGACTAGAAAGAAACCCTAACAATGTTAGGGTTTCTTTCTGCTTTAAGATAATATTTAATGGCAGTATTATTTGAGACATGTTATAACTTTTATATATAAAGCAGCTCGTTAATTTTATTTTTATTGTAATTAATTAAATTATACGAAAGTGCTTTATTTTTTTGTATACAACTTGATATTGTTAACGATTTTGTAAAGTGCTGACGCCTGTGGGAATAGTATGCGTGAGAGACTACAGGCTCGAGCCATACCCTAGGCAAGCATGCACTTTACAAAATCGTAAGATAAAAAACAAGCATATCACTGTAAAACTGAAACGATCAGTTGAGTAATATGCTTATTTATTTTGAGTTAAGATATATGATCCAAGCTATTTTAGTTTATTTCACGTCATTCAAAATTAATTGTTTCAACGTTTGTCTTTTTATTACTTCTCTTGCTTTACCATCTTTAACAAAAAGCACAGATGGTTTTAACATTTGGTTATAATTAGAACTCATAGAGTAGTGATATGCTCCAGTAGAAAGTACTGCTATATAATCACCAATTTTCGTCGATTTAGGTAATTTCATGTCTCTTCCGATTAAATCTCCAGATTCACACAATTTACCAGCAATTGTTACTTCGTGCGTATCCTCATCATTTCTGTTTACAAGCAATGCTTCATACTGTGCATCATACAAAGCTGTTCTTATATGATCACTCATGCCACCATCAATTGAAACATAAGTATTCACATTCGGTATTTCTTTAATTGTACCAACTTGATATAGCGTAATTCCCGCTTCACCAACTATTGAACGACCTGGTTCTATAGATATTTCTGGTATAGCCATTTCATATTTCTTACTATTTTCTTTGATAGCATCAGTTATAAGTTTAATACCTTCTTCTATAGGATAACTTTTATCCGCTTCTGTATATTGAATACTAAAGCCACCACCTAAATTCAAGATATCAATTTGTATATCATTCGCCTTTAACCATTCAAACACGATTTGTATAGTATTAATCGTTCCATCTGCTTCAAATATTTGTGATCCAATATGAAAATGTATACCTTTAAAATCTATTTTTTCAGATGTTTGTAAAGCACGCACACCTTCTATTGCAGTACCATGTTTAATTGACAAGCCAAATTTACTATCTTCTTGGCCAGTTTGAATAAATTCGTGTGTATGTGCTTCAACACCTGGATTAACTCTTAAAACAGCTTTAATTGGCTTAGAGGCAACACGATTAATACGGTCGATTTCATCTAAAGAATCTATTACAAAGTATTCAACACCACTTTCAATAGCATACTCGATTTCTTCATTTGTTTTATTGTTACCATGGAAGTGTATTTTACTCGGATTGAAGCCACTCGCTAATGCTGTATATAATTCGCCTTCAGAAACAACATCTAAGCCCATTTGTTCTTCATCCATTAATTTAAATAACTGTATACTGCTAAAAGCTTTAGATGCATAAGAAATATTATAAGACAATTCACTTTCTTTAAAAGCTTCATGAAATCTTCTACATTGATTTCTAATTTGTTCTTCATCGTATACGATAGTAGGGGTACCAAAGCTTGCAGCTATTGTTTTTAATGAAACATTACCCATTGTTAGAACACCTTGTTCATTATATTTTACTGTCATGATATAATCTCCTTTATTAATGAATGATGATTCAAAGCACTAATTTGTTCGGAATTAGCACCGACACCTTTAAACGTAAATTCATCTATTCTTATTTTATCACTATACATCGTTACTGTATCGCCGCTTTGTACAGATTCATCTACTTCAATAAACATATGACTCATCATTAAACCACGTATTGGATAGCGCTTTTGATTTATAAGTGCATCATGATTAGCTCTTGTCTTCAGTATTCCGTCCCCATATCCAATATCCACTACAGCAATGTTACAATCCTTTTCAGCAGTAAATTGAAAGCTATATCCGCATGTTTCTCCTTTTTTAATAGGGCGAACTTGTATTACATTTGCTGTTACAGAAAAATTTTGTTTAGTTACTGTAGTAGGTAAGGTACTATACGGTCTTGATCCATATAAAATAATCCCTAATCGGGCATGTGTATGTTGATCTAGTAAACGATCTTCACGAACATAGCTTGCACTATTTTGTGAATGGATAAATTCAAATGTATAACCTTCGTTAAGAATATGCATTAAACATTTTTTCCAAGCGTCTCTTTCAGTTTCGTATTCATTACCATCAAATTCATCAGCATAACCAAAATGCGTCCAAATGCCTTCGATAAGTGATTGATTATCTTTAGAGAGACTTGCATTGTGTTCTAATACTTGTATCATTTCATATTGATCTTTTAATCCAGAACGATGTAATAAATTTTCAAATTCTAAATGTAATTTAATGCCTGATAAAGATTCTAAATGTTCATGATAGAATTTTAAAGAGGGCAATGTCATCGCTATATCATATTGTTTCAATTTTTCAAATTCTATGGACGGATTCATCAAAAAGATATTTACATGTGGATCTATTTTACGTATTCTTACTGCTTCATATAAAGAAGTAGTACTAAAAGTACGAATACCTGCTTTCATAAATGACTCTACAGCAAATTCTAGACCGAAATGATAAGCATCGTTCTTAACGACTGCCATAACGTCATTATCTTGAATGACGTGTTTCACATTGTTTATAAAATTTTGTTCTTCAAATGTTATACGCGCTACCATTAATCGATCTCTCCTTGAGTTAATAATGCCGTATAATAATCAGCGACACTTATTAATACTTCTTCATCAAAATTTAATTTATTTGTATGAAGTCCATATATATAATCTTTTTGTATGTTTCGTGTACCAAAAAATACAAAATAACTTGGTGCTATATTGCGATAAAAGCTAAAGTCTTCACCAAACAAATATGGTTTTTCTAATTCATGTTGTGTTAGGTTTAGTTTAGTTAGAGCTTCTTTTACGTTTTTATAAAGCGTAACATCATTTGTAGTAGGTGGATAACCTTCAGCAAATTTAACAGAACAAGTTACACTAAATAATAATTCTACGCTTTCTGCTATTTTATGCATTTGATCTTTAACAATTTGAAGATCATTTGTATCATATGTTCTAATCGTACCTTCTAAATAACCATTTTGTGGAACAGTATTTATTGCTTCTCCCACATTAAATTGTCCAATATGTACGATATTACGGTTTAAACCATTTAAATGAAATTGCTGTATTTGTGAAACTTGCGACAATATATGCATCATTGCTTCTGAAGCTGCTTTGCCTTCTTCTTTACTTGCCACATGACTAGATAGACCATTTAAATAAAATCTATATTCAGTAGCACTAGCTGTGATTTCGTCATTTTTAAACGCTACAGTTCCAACATCTTCAAAAGGCATGATATGTATGCCGTATATTTTATCTATATTGTATTTATCGAATACTTTAGATTGAATCAATTGATTCGCACCAGCTTCTGTTTCTTCAGAAGGTTGATAAATAAATACAACATTATGAGGTAATTGTCCTTTGTCATATAGTGCTTTACAACGTTTTGTAAAAAGCATTAATGCTGTTGTATGACCATCATGTCCACAAGCATGCATTACATTATCTACTATACTTTTATAAGAAATTTCATTCACTTCTTGAATTGGTAATGCATCTATATCTGCTCTATAAGCAATCGTTTGATTTGAATTGCCCTTTAAATATCCTATAACACCTGTTGAAATAGGGCGTTCATATGGAATATCTAGTTCATTTAAAAATGATTCAATATATGCCGTTGTTTCATATTCTTGCATACTTAATTCAGGATGTTGATGCAAGTATCTTCTTGTATTTTTAACAAATTCTAATTCAGACATTAAACTCAGTCCCTTTATAGTATGTATAGAAAACGCCAATCAGTTTGATTGGCGCATTCATTTTATATTGTGTATATATTTATTGATTTAAATTACGTAATGCCGATACAATTTCTTTTTTGCCATCTTGAACATCTGCTGATTGTTTAATTACTTTAGCAGGTGTACCAGCAACGACTGCACCTTCAGGAACATCTTTCGTTACAATAGCACCAGCTGCTACAATTGCACCTTTACCAACTCTAACACCTTCAAGAATGACAGCATTTGCACCAATTAGTACATCATCTTCAATGATAACAGGAGATGCACTTGGTGGTTCTATTACACCAGCTAATACTGATCCTGCACCAACATGAACATTTTTACCTGTTGTAGCACGTCCACCTAAAGTAGCATTCATATCTATCATTGTTCCCTCTCCAACAACTGCACCAATATTTATTGTTGCTCCCATCATAACCACTGCGCCGTCTTCAATAACAGCATGTTCTCTTATGAAAGCACCTGGCTCTATACGTGCATTTGTATTTGTTAAATCTTTTAATGGAATTGCAGAGTTACGACGATCATGTTCAATTTCTAAATCAGTAAATGCTGATTTGTTTTCTTCATAGAAACGAGTCCAATCTTTAGCATCACAAAAAATTGTTTTTGATGACTCTGAACCGAATACTTTAAATGACTCTGGAAATTCAACATTATCAAATTGCCCGTTTACATAAACTTTTAATGGCGTAACTTTCTCCGCCTCACTAATATATTGAATAATTTCTTCTGCTGTAAAATCTTTAACCATGTTAATTTCTCTCCTCATTTAAGTTATTGTATGTGTAATATCCATTTTCTTTATTTACTAGTACTTCAGCTACATTAATAGCACCATTTGCAAAGATATCTTTTGATTGAGCACGGTGTGTAATTTCTATTGTCTCATCATGCCCTGCAAACAATACTTGATGCTCTCCAACAATTGTACCACCACGTTGAGAGCTAATACCAATTTCTGCTGCATCTCGTTTAGACGATGACTCATGTCTATCATAAATTGGCACTGATTGCGCTCTTTTTTCTTTAATTGCATCATATAATTGTACAAGTGTTCCACTTGGTGCATCCACTTTCTTGTTATGATGCTTTTCGATCATTTCAATATCGAAGTCTTCTAAAAGTGGTACTGCATATTGAATAATTTCTTTAAGTATATGAACACCATAACTCATATTAGCACTAAAGAATACTGGCATATTTGCCGATTTTACTTTTAGTTG
Source organism: Mammaliicoccus sp. K-M42 (assembly GCF_022386375.1). Classification (NCBI taxonomy): domain Bacteria; kingdom Bacillati; phylum Bacillota; class Bacilli; order Caryophanales; family Staphylococcaceae; genus Mammaliicoccus; species Mammaliicoccus sp. K-M42. The sequence goes on from NZ_JAJNIS010000002.1 coordinate 36,264, forward strand.
TTCAATTATTTTTTCCTTGTCACCAGTTGTTGCAATAACTAAAGGTAATTTGAAATCTTCTTCTAATAAAGGTAATAATAATTCTGGATTCGAAAAATCAATCGCAACATCCGCTTCTGGAGCTTTAGATATAGAATTGAAAGCAGGGTAGGGGTATTGTTTGGATGGATCCTTGACAACAACGCCTACAATCTCATTATCTCTTTCTGTTGCTAATCTTGCGACGCGCTCATTCATTGCGCCATAACCAATTAATAATATTTTCATTGTTTTACACCATCTTTGAAAGTATTAAATGCTTCGCTTAAAACTTTTCTTTCTTCTTCATCTAACGTCACAAGTGGCAATCTTACTTCATAATTTCCAAAGCCTAATTCCGAAGTTAATAACTTAATTGGAATTGGATTGACATCAACACTTAAATGATTTAATAAAGTTACAATATCCTCATTTAAAGTAGTAGCTTTATCAAGTTGATCATTTGAAACATAATCATATAATTGTTGAGTTTCATTTGGAATGACATTGGCAACTACTGAAATCAAACCTTCGCCATCTAAGCGGTAATAATCAAACATATTGTCATCATTACCACTATATAAAGCAAAGTCACTAGGTAACTGTTCTTTTAACGATTTAGCATATTCCAAATCTCCTGTCGCATCTTTAAGTGCAACTATATATGGATTTTCACTTAATTTAAGAACAGTATCAATTTCTATTGTCATGTTCGTTCTTGAAGGCACATTATATAATACAACTGGAAGCTCAACTTCATTAGCAATTTTAGTGAAATGTGCAATTAAACCACGTTGACTCGTTTTATTATAATAAGGTGTGATTAACATAATTGCATCTGCACCTAATTCTTTCGCTCTAATTGACTCATCAATAGAAGCCTGAGTGTTATTCGTTCCAGTGCCAGCAATGACAGGAACGCGTCCATTCACTTTTTTAATTCCCCATTCTAATAGCGTTTTTCTTTCTTCGGCAGTTAATGTTGGATTCTCAGCTGTTGTACCGTTGATAATAATACTTTTAACGCCATTATCTATTAAAAATTCTATATGGTTTTCAAATGCTTCGTAGTCTACATCCTCATTTGTAAATGGTGTTGTAAGGGCAACGCCTACACCTGTAAAAATATGTGACATACTTAACACTCCTTGTTTTATTTATTTAATTGCATAACTTGTTCTAGTACTTGAACGGCATTTAAACTTGCACCTTTTAGTAAATTATCTGAAGTACACCAAATATGGAAAGTATTATCTAAAGAATCATCTTTACGAATTCTTCCAACAAATACTTCATCTTTACCAGTAGAGTGTATAGCTAATGGATATTCATTTTTTTCAACATTATCTACCAAAACTACACGGTCATCTTCATTAAATAAATTTTTAATATCTTCAACTGTTGCTTCTTTATCTAAAGTAACGTTGATGTGCACACTGTGGCTATCTTGAACAGGTACACGTACACATGTTGCTGTAACATTAAGTGTCGGTTGATCTAATATTTTTCTTGTTTCTTCGATCATTTTTTGTTCTTCTTTTGTATAACCATCTTCTAAAAATACATCTATATGTGGTAATACATTATTATAGATTGGGTGAGGGTAGTTCTTAGGTGCTTCACCTTTCTCACCATTAGACAAATCTTCGCGTCCGGCAAGTCCTGAACCTGATACTGCTTGATATGTTGTATAAGCAACTCTTTTCAAACCAAAAGTATCTAATAAAGGTTTTAATGAAACGACTGATTGTATTGTTGAACAGTTAGGATTTGCAATGATTTTTCGATTTAACTTAGGTGTATTAACTTCTGGAACTATTAAATCTATCCCTTCATGCATTCTCCATTGACTAGAATTATCTATTACAATAGCACCATGCTCTTCAAATAGTGGGGCAAAAGTTTTACTTGTACCTCCGCCAGCGCTCATAATAACGTAATCGAATTGTCCATTTGTTTTCTCTTCAGTTAATGCTTCAACAACATAAGTTCTACCTTGAAATGCCACTTCTTTACCTGCTGATCTAGGTGATGAAAATAATACAAGCTCATCAAATGGTATATTTTTTCTATCTAATACTTCTAATACTTTTTCTCCTACTAAACCTGTTGCACCAACAACTGCTAATTTTGTCATTTTTTTCACTCCATCATCAATTATATATTAAATGCTTCACTTAAAATTCGAACGGCATTTTCGCCTAAATCACGATCAACTACATAAGAAATACTTATTTCTGACGTGGTTGTTTGATAAAAATGTATATCATTAGTAATCAAAGTACGGAAAGCTTTAGATGCTATTCCTGACATATCTCTCATGCCCGTTCCAATTACAGAAAGTTTAGCGTAATTATCTTTCATTTTATAACGTAGGTGAGGGTAATCCTCTGTTATGCTAACTATAATTTCCTCTATTTGATTGACATCGGAATCTTTAATCGTAAATGAAAGTTGTAAGCCTTGTTGATTTTCGATTTGCGAAATCATATCAACATTCATAGATTGTTCTTCTAATGAATCAAATAATTTTTGTAGTAAAGCAAAATTCTGCATAGGATATGTTAAAGTAACATGAATCATATGTGTATCTAATGCTACTCCTGTGACTGCTTTCTTCTCTAAAATTTCTGCTTGTGGCATAATCCATGTTCCTTTCACATTTGATAATGTTCTTCCAAGATATAAAGGTATGTTATAATTTTTAGCAATTTCAACACTTCTTGATTCTAAAACTCCTGCACCTAATGCACTCATTTCCATCATTTCTTCATAAGAAACTTCATTGAGAAGGTGTGCTCCTTTATATATTCTAGGATCTGTTCCATATACACCATCTACATCAGTATATATTTCACAAGACGTATCTATACTTGCAGCTATTGCTACTGCGGTAGTATCTGAACCTCCACGTCCTAGAGTCGTAATCTCAAGATGATCATTTACACCTTGAAAGCCTGCAACTACAAGTATGTCATTTGTTTCAAAAGCTGTTTCAAATCGATTAGCATCAATTTCAGCAATTTTACTCTTTAAATGATGACCGACTGTCTTAATTCCAGCTTGATAACCTGTCATTGCTTTCGTTTGAACACCTATATCATTTAATACCATTGAAAGATATGAAATGGTCTGTTGTTCACCGGTTGTTAGAAGCATTGCTAAATGCTCATCTTTAGGTTGAGAGGTAAGTGTGCCAATATTTTCGAGCAAAGAATCTGTCGTTTTGCCCATAGCACTTACTACCACTACTAATTGTTCTCCATTATCAATGCGAGACTTCAACATATACGCGATATTTTTAATCTTGTTAAAATCACCGACGGATGTACCGCCAAACTTTAATACACTTTGAGCCAAAATAATTCCTCCTGTAAATCAGAGGTCAACGCCTTAATATAAACAAAAAAACAAGTTCGGCATCCGAACTTGTTTTATTATATATATACAAGTGATGCACTCCATTATTCCTAAGATAATGACAGACACTTAGCTCTTAACCTAAATGTCCAACGTAATATCTCTGCAAAAACATTACGTTTCGGCATCGCACCCTTTCACTCCTTAAAGATTGCAGTCTAACAGGGGAGTTACTAATGATTGATGCGCCTCATCAAAAACATATTCAATTGGTATGCATTCATTATACATAGAAAGAATATTGATGTAAAGAGAGAAAACAGATAAATTCAAAAGTTCTAACTATTTAAACAATTAATGGAAAAACATGGTTTTTAATAGATATACAACTTAATTCGTTTTTATATTAAAAGAAGCTTCAATTCGGAAAAAGTCGAATTGAAGCTTCTCAATATAAATATTAGTTATAAACGCCTTGATCTCTCAAGTATTCATCATAAGTGATTTCTTTAGAAATTGCGCCGTCTTCTTTAAGTTCTATAACTCTATTTGCAATTGTGTTAATAAATTCGAAGTCGTAAGATGTGAAAATTAGAGAACCTTTGAAGTTCTTTAATCCGTCATTTACAGCTGTAATACTTTCTAAATCTAAGTGGTTAGTAGGCTCATCAAGTAATAATACATTAGAGCTTGATAACATCATTTTACTTAACATACATCTAACTTTTTCTCCACCTGAAAGTACACTTGCTTTTTTCTTAACTTCTTCACCACTAAATAACATACGTCCTAAGAAACCTCTTAAGAATGTTTCTGTTTGTTCTTCAGGTGGTGCATATTGTCTTAACCAGTCAACTAAGTTCATATTAATTCCTTCAAAGAATTCTGAATTATCTTTAGGTAAATATGATTGACTTGTTGTAACGCCCCATTTAACTGTGCCTTCATCTGGCTCAATTTCACCAGCTAATATACGTAGTAGGGTAGTTTTAGCGATTTCGCTTTCTCCTATTAATACTGCTTTATCATTAGGATTCATAGTGAAAGATACGTTGTTTAATACTTTATTACCTTCGATTGTTTTAGAAACACCTTGAACTTGTAATAACTCATTACCAATTTCTCTTTCAATATTGAAATTAACAAATGGATAACGTCTAGATGACGGTTGAATATCATCAAGTTCAATTTTATCAAGCATTTTCTTACGACTTGTAGCTTGTTTAGATTTAGATGCGTTAGCACTAAATCTAGCAATAAAGTCTTGTAACTCTTTAATACGTTCTTCTTTTTTCTTGTTTTGGTCTTGAGCCATTTGAGAAGCTAGTTGACTTGATTGATACCAGAAGTCATAGTTCCCAACAAACAATTTAATTTTACCGAAATCTAAATCGGCAATATGAGTACATACATTGTTTAAAAAGTGTCTGTCATGTGAAACAACAATTACAGTATTTTCAAAGTTAATTAAGAAATCTTCTAACCAAGCGATTGCTTTAATATCTAAACCGTTTGTAGGTTCATCTAGTAAAAGAACATCTGGATCACCGAATAAACTTTGTGCAAGAAGCACTTTAACTTTTTGGTTGTTTTCTAACTCAGACATTTGTTTGTCATGTAATTCATCTTTAATTCCTAAACCTGAAAGTAAAACAGATGCATCTGCTTCAGCATTCCATCCATTCATTTCAGCAAATTCACCTTCAAGCTCTGCTGCACGCATACCGTCTTCATCAGAGAAATCTGGTTTCATATAAATTTCGTTCTTTTCATTCATAACTTGCCATAATTTTTCATGGCCTTTTAAAACAACTTCGATTACTTTTTCATCTTCGTGAGCAAAGTGATCTTGTTTTAAAACTGCTAAACGTTCATCTTTACCAAGAGAAACATGACCAGATTGAGAATCTAATTCCCCTGATAAGACTTTTAAGAACGTTGATTTCCCTGCTCCATTGGCACCTATAAGTCCGTAACAGTTACCTGGTATAAACTTAATATTTACATCTTCAAATAGTTTACGATCACCAAATCGTAAACTTACATCAGTGACTTGTAACATTAAATGACTCCTTTTCATTAATACTTCTACCGATGAATTATATCATAAATAACACAAAAAAGGGCAAGAGATTGAACAGTCGTTACACGAAGAAAAATACATGTTATAATGAATAAACGAAAAACATAAGAATGGAGAATGACATGGCACAAGATAAAGATACACTTGTAGGTCGTATTGACTTTTTAAAAGTGGATAGATTGGAAGGTTCAACATACCATCTACTTGGACCAAGTAGTGAACGAATTAAAATGAATGCTTCAGAAGTTGACGAGGATGATCAATTAGAAGTTGGAGAAGATTATAGTTTCTTCGTATATCCAAGTCGATCTGGAGAACTATTTGCTACTCAAAATATGCCTACAATAACGAAAGATCGTTATGATTGGGTAAAAGTATTAAGAGTAGATAGAGAAGGTGCAGCAGTGGATGTAGGATTGCCTAGGGAAGTATTAATACCTTGGGAAGATCTACCAAAAGTAAAAGAATTATGGCCACAAAATGGTGACATGATTTTCTGTACACTTAGAATAGATAGTAATAGTCAGATGTTCGCAAGATTAGCGACTGAAACAATCGTTGATACAATGTTTAAAACTGCTGAAGAATCAACATTACATCAGCATGTTAAAGCTAGACCTTATAGATTATTAAGAGTAGGAACATTCTTATTATCTGAAGAGGGCTATAAAATATTCGTACACGAATCAGAACGTCGACACGAGCCAAGACTTGGTGAAGAAATGGACGTTAGAATTATTGGAGTAAAAGAAAATGGAGAACTTAATGGTTCATTTTTACCATTAGCTCACGAACGATTAGATGAAGACGGTCAAGTTATATTCGATTTACTAGTAGAATATGATGGAGAATTACCATTCTGGGACAAGTCAGATCCAGAAGCTATAAAAGAAGTATTTAATATGAGTAAAGCTAGCTTCAAACGTGCAATCGGTAGATTATATAAACAAAAACTTATCACAATAGAGACAGGTAAAATCACAATCACTCAAAAAGGTTGGTCTCAAGTAAAAAAAGAAGATTAATATAAAATTTAACCCGCCTTCACAAGTGAAGGCGGGTTTTTAGTTTGAAAATATATTATAATTTATTCTATTTCATCAGTTAACTGTTCTAGCTGGTCAATCAAATTACCAATATATGAGATAGTTTCTTTTAATGGTTTATCAGTTGTGACATCTATACCAGCTAATTCAGCGAGTTCAACTGGTGATTTTGAACCTCCTGATTTTAAAACGTTTAACCAATCTTCAACTGCGGTTTGTCCTTCTTTTTCAATGCGCTGACTCATTGCTGTACCAATTGTAAGTCCTGCAGAATATGTGTAAGGATATAATCCCATATAATAGTGGGGTTGACGCATCCAAGTTAATTCTGCGCCTTCAGTTATTTCTACTTCATCTCCCCAAAAGTCTGAAATAACTTGTTTTTTAATTTCATTTAAAAGTGGGGCAGTTAAAGCTTCACCTTTATCCACATGTCTATATACTTCTCTTTGGTATTTAGCTTCTAAAAGATGCGTAACCATATTATGATAATACGTTCTTGAAATGATAGAACTAATTACCCAACGTTTAAATTTTGGATCGTCTGATTTTTTCAATAAGCTATTTGCCATAAGCATTTCATTCATTGTAGATGGTGCTTCTACAAAATACATAGAACAATCAGCTTGATATACATTTTGATGAGCATTTGCTAAATTAAAGTGTCCTGCATGTCCTAATTCATGAGCTAATACAAATACTTCAGTCATTTTACTTGTCCATGAAATAAAAATAAATGGGTTAACGCCATATGGACTTGCACAATAAGCTCCTGTTTGTTTTCCTTTATTTTGAGGAAAATCAATCCAACGTTTATCATAACTATCATTTACCATTTTCATATAGTCTTCGCCTAGAACACTCAACGCTTCTTTAATATATTCTTTAGAACCTTCTATAGAAATATCTGGTTCATAAGTTGGATCTAACGGTATACGTAAATCTTCAAATTTTAGTTTATCTAAATTATTTGTGCGTTTTAGTAATTTGGCATATTTTCTCATATGAGGTGCCAATTCTTCAGAAATAATATCAATTTGTCTATCATACATATCTCTCGTAACATCTTGAGGTTCTAATAAGAAATCTATCACTGAATCATATCCGCGTAATTCAGATTCTATTTTCTCTTTCTGAACATGTGCATTGTAAGTTGCAGCTGTCGTATTTTCATAACGACGTAAAGCTTCACTGAATTTTTTAAAGGCATTTCGTCTTACTTCAGTATTTGAAGCTACTTCGTAATCACCTTCAAATGAAACGTAATCCAATGGAATACTTTCTCCATTCGCTTCGAAAGTACCAAATTCAATATCTAGCATTTTAGTAATTCCATACATTTCATATGGCGCACCAAAAGTAGGCGAGAATGAAGCGAGTGTTTTTTCTACTTCAGGATGTAATGTATGTGCTTTTTGACGTTTCAATAAAGATAAATATTTAGGATATTCAGATTGCTTAATTAAAGCATTAAAAGCTTCTTCATCTAACTGTAAAATTTCTGATTCAACGAAAGATAAAAGACCAGCAATTTTACCATATGTAGTTGAGAATTGAGCAGCTACTTTTTGACTTTTCTCATTTGATGTATCAGTAGAATACAATAATTCTGCATATGTACTTAAATGTATAATACTGATGATAATGTCAGCTTGTTCATTTAAAGCTGATTCTATAGTTGAAATTTCATTTAATTGATTAACATACTTTTCATTAAATGTAGTGACTGTCTTTACTAACTCTTCTAATGAACTATAAAAAGCATCATTATTTTTAAATAAACTTGTAAGATCCCATGTTTCTTGAACAGGAACTTCATTTCTAAGCATTTGTCCCATTTAATTAATCATCCCTTTATATAAAATTTGCAATGTTCTAAAAGTTACTTATTCTTATTATAGTATTAATCATTTTATAGTACAATTTTCAAACATACATACCATTTTTTTAACTTATTTAACAAAAAGATTATTATTATATTAAAAAATATAATTAATATAATAATAATCGGGTATAATTATAATCAGCGAGATAAAGGAGGCGTTTACCTTGAACATATTCGATTTTCCAAATTATTTATGGATTTCTTTTGTAGTAGTTATAGTTTTTTCATTATTATCTTCATTAATTCTTAAAAAGCACTTTATTAGTGCAATATTAACATTTATTGTATTAGGTATTATTGCTTTCGTATTACCTAATTTTTATGACATTACATATGAACCATTACTAGGGTATGCTGCTTTTATGGCTATAATTAGTTTAATTGTATGCTTATTTACATGGTATTTAATGAGAAAAAATAGAAAAAGAAAAGCTGAGAAACTTAGTCAAAAAGAAGACTTTGAGGATGGACGCAAATTTAACAAATTAAAAAGAAGTGATAAATAAATTCGGGTCATAAATGTCCTAGAATTTTATAAAAATCATTTTGGAAGCTCATGAAGCTACCATAAGAGTGTCAGCAAAGTATTAGACTTTGTTGGCATTTTTTATGCGCATGCATTACCCGGGTGCTTTTAAGAGTTACAGTATAAGCAAGTTTCAGCGAAATTGCTGATAAAAGTACCAGTATAAGCAAGTTTTAGCGAAATTGCTGATAAGAGTATCAGTATAAGCAGGTTTCAGTGAAATTGCTGATAAGAGTACCAGTATAAGCAGGTTTCAGCGAAATTGCTGTTAAGAGTACCAGTATAAGCAGATTTCAGCAAAATTGCTGATAAGAGGTGTGTTATAAGCAGGTTCTACCAAAATTGCTGTTAAGGAGTCCGTTATAAGCACTTTTGAATACAAAAAAGCAGCCTAATGAGAAATCTCATAAGACTGCCATGGTAGGCTTGTATGAACAGTTTATTAAAATTGATTCTTACTCATACTTTTTATAAAAAAACTGATATTTATAACGATTTTGTAGTGCTGACGCCTGAGGGAATAGTATGCGTGAGAGACTACAGGCTCGAGCCATACCCTCTGGCAAATGCACGTACAAAATCGTAAGTTACTATAACAAACAAGCTCCATTATTTAAAATAAACAGGTGTTGTAATTGCATATAATGCTTCGTTAATTAATTTTGATTGATCGGCACTTAAATCTGAATTCTTCAATGTACCTTCACGTTCGAAACTACATCTTTCTATTGTGTCGATACTTTTAACATTTTTAACATCAATATATGCTTCAATTCTAGCAAATTGGTGTGTATCAATTAGATATCGTGTAATATATTGGATTGCTTCAGTCATGTAGCCTTTGCCTTGTCCAGAAACTACAGTCCAATATCCAATTTCACAAGATGGTAATCTCAAATCAATATCTTGTAATACTAATGAGCCAACAAAAGTATTCGTTTCTTTATCAAACATAAAATATCTTAAAAACTGTTTGTTAAAACTCATATCAGTTGTTTTATCGATAAATTCTGTTGCTTTAGCTTTATCAAAGTTATAATTAAAAAATGATACCCATTTTTTTAAAGAATCAGCTGAATTGAGCAATTCATCAGTGATCGTTTTTTTATACGCTAATACTTGTTCTCCTGCCATTAGTATTAAACGTGGTGTTTCTAAAGTTAAATCATATTGAGGTTCTTTGTTCATTTTAAATCTCCTGTCTACCATAATTATCGTATATATACTATAACATGTATTAATCGAACATATTTTCAAAATTTTAAATAATATTAGTTGTTGACTCTTACGTTACGTAAGACTTTATAGTCAATATATGAGGAGGTTAAGTAAATGGAAATGTCAGTTAAAGAATTAGCAAACCTTGTAGGAATAAGTGTGCGCACACTTCACCATTACGATGAAATAAACTTATTAAATCCATCAAAAATTTCAGAAGCAGGTTATAGATTATATTCTGAAGCTAATTTAGATAGACTACAGCAAATTTTATTTTTCAAAGAGCTTGATTTCCCTCTAAAAAAGATCAAACAAATTCTAGATAATCCATCATTCAATAAACAAGAAGCATTGCAATTGCATAAGAAAATGTTAATGGATAAAAGGAATCACATTGATCAAATGATACAAACTATTAATCAAACAACAAAACATTTTAAAGGAGAAATAAATATGACAAATGAAGAGAAATTTAAAGGGTTCGACTTCAATAAAAATGAATATGAACAAGAGGCACGTGAAAAGTGGGGCAGAAAGACAGTTGATAAAGCAAACGAAAAATTATCAAATATGCCTAAACAAGAAAGATTCGAAAAAGAAAACGAAATGAACAACATATTTAGATCATTAGCTTCCGTTAATAATGAAGAGAAATCACCAGCATCAGAAGAAACACAACAACTTATTCAAGATTGGTATGATTTCTTAAACGATAATATCAATTATGAGTATTCATTAGAAGTATTTAAAGGTTTAGGTGAATTATATATAGCTGACGAACGTTTCACTAAAAATATAAACCATTTTGGTGAAGGATTAGCTCAATATATGCATGAAGCAATTAATATATACGTAGAAAATCATCTATAAGAGAAACACAGCAACTTAAAACGTTATTATGACGATTTGAGTTGCTGTGTTTTATATTGTCTAATCATAATTAAAATAGTATATTTCAAGCTGAACAATTAATACCTGTATTAGCAAACCTTAATATTGATCAAATATATTTAAGTAATATCAAATAGATGTTATTACAGATTCAAGACTCAATGAACGTCAATTAAGCGACATATCGTTAAATAATTGGTTAAATGAGCTTAAATACACATATGAAGACTTTGATTATCGTATACATAATGGCGAATCAAGTTCAGAAGCTCAAAAAAGAATTTTAAGCGTATATGATTCCATTAATCATTCACATAACAGTTTAATCGTTACACACGGGTATATAATGATATTGCTATTAAATCATTTTAATCGTGAGATTGGATTTGAAGAATGGATATCATTAAAAGATCCAGATTTAAATAGTATAGATGAACATAACAACGATAAACATATCAATATACTAGTAAACGAATAGAAAAGGGTCCCCTAATGACAATATACTTAACTTCCTATAATATATATTATGTAAACTAAATATGAGTTTTTTTATGAATTCTTACAAAACCGTCATTTTCTATGCTTATTACTATATTTACAGCTTTTAATGATTTATATAATTAATACATGTTTATTCCATTGCTAATACTACATATTAAAACTCCTTACTAAATGTAATTAGTAAGGAGTTCAATCTATCTATCTTTTAATTTTTGATCTAACTTTTTGTATTGTGTTGTATAAGAAATATTTCTTTTTATTAATTGGTTTATAGAAGTCTCCAATTAATTCTTCTATTTGCACATTAAATCCACGTTTAAATCGGTATACACCATAGTCTTCACTATTTTCAGTAAAGTCTCCTGATAGTCCATAGAAGTTATATCTATCAAAACCATTTTCGAAACAATAATTAATCATATGCCAATGCATCATATATGGTCCCATAAAGTGGTTGTATTTTTCACTTGATCCACCTGAGAAGTAATTTATTTCATATGCATTCTCAAAGAATACACCTGCAGCTAAATTCAACACTTCTCCATCAGTTTTGATAAGTTCACTTGTTTCTAGTAATTCTTTTTGTGCGTGATCGATTTGTCTGTCAGTTTCAGCAATTTTCTTAATTTGCTTTTCTGATTTGTTTTCTTTTGCCATCATTTGATCGCGTTTTGTTTCTAGTTCGTTTAAGTTTTCTTGTGTTGTTTTGATATATTCATTTAAATCCACATATGCTAAAGGTACAAGTGCTTTAGATCCATATGTATCGATAAAGTTTAAGAAATATTCATCTGTTTTTGAAATAAATCCTGCTCTTTCTTCAGTTTCTCTATATAGTTTAAAGAATATATCAAGTTCATCTCTTTCAAGGAAACGTACTTTAACACCATAATTATGTGCTTTATTAACATTACGTTTACGTTGACTATCGAACCCTTTTTTTATTTCTGCTAAAGTTTTGTCTTTTAAATTTAATACACCCATCCATCTAACTTGACTTGATGGGTCATATTTAGTTGTAAAACCATGATGATCATAACCTAAAGATTTAATGAGGTTAATGATTTCATCGTTTGCACCATCTTCTTTAATTTGTTTAATATCTTTATCATAAATATTATAAATCCAATAAGGGTCTACTTTTACGTATAGACATTGGTGTTGTTTTAAATATTTTTCAAGTGCTTTAAAATAATATTCTACTAAATCTAGATTGCTATAATCCATTACTGGTCCACGATTTGAATAATATACATAGCTACCCATTGTAGGTATTTTAGAGAATAAACTTGCAGCAACTACTTGATTATTTTCATCTTTAACCCCTAATAATACAACTTGAAAACCATCATTTTCCCTAGTCTTGATGTTTTCTTTTACTTGGAAGTAGTGACTTTCATATTGACTGTCTGATACGAAATCATCATATTCAGTAACCGTTAATTCTGTAAATTTCATATTATCTAAATTCCTCTCTTACTGAAAATCATTATTTTTTTAAAACTTTTTTTATTGTTGTATATGCTTTGTACGCTGGTTTATTAATTGGTTTAACAAAATCTCCAATGTATTCATAAACATCTGCATTATAACCTTTTTTAAATTTAATAACTCCCACATCTGGTGCATCTTCAGAAAAGTCACCACTAATACCATAGAAATTGTAACGATTAATATTATTGTCTAATGCGTATTTAATCATTTCCCATTGTATAGCATAACTTCCCGCAAAATGACGGTATTCATTAGATGAACCGCCTGCATAATATACTACTTCAAATGGATTTATAATGAAGAAACCTGCAGCTATCGGTAATGTATCACCATGTTCTTTTCTTAGTTGTAGTGCTTCTTCAAGTTTAGTTTCATTTGCTTCCCTTTGTTGTTTAAGGTTGTCGATTTTATTAATTGTTTTTTGATTATCTGGCTTTTTCTCTAATTCTTTTTCTGCTTTAGAGATATCTTTATTATATTGTTCATGATCTTTTTCTAGTTGTGGAATATAAGTTTCGAAATCAATATATGCTAAAGGTATTTTAACGTTTTCAAAGTATTTTAACCTATTGTAATAAAAGTCGTCCCCACGGTCGTTAAAATCTTTTTTCTCAGTTGTATCTTCCATAAACTGACGGAAAATAGGCATTTCCTCTTTTGATAAGAAGCGTACTTTAACACCATTTTTTTGAACTTTCTTAGTATTACGCTTTCTTAAACTGTCCATATTCTTAATAAGTGTTTTTTCATCCATGTCTTCTAAATCAAGTACTGAATGCCATCTAATTTGGTGGATTGGGTGGAAACCGGTTGTGAATCCTTGATGTTCATAGCCCAATGATTCAAATTGTTCTATTAAACCATCACGATTAAATGATTTTTTGATATTACCATCATGGTCTCTTAATTGATACGGTAAATAAGGATCGATTCTAAAGAATAAACCTTTATTATTTTTTAAATAAGGAACAATTTCTTTGAAGAAAAAGTCTACAAGTTCTTTATTATCGTAATCCATTACTGGACCTCTGTTTGAGTAGAAGTAATTAAATTTTTTCATGACTGGAACACTTGTTAATAGACAAGCTGCTTGTACTTCGCCCTCGTCATCTTTAACACCCACTAAATGTGTTGAAGTGCCTTCTGATGTTTTTAATTCATAGTTACCTACCGTTTGTGTGAAATGCGCATATGACATTTTATTTGTAAAAGCTTCAAATTCACCAGTTGTTAAATTTGTAAATTTCATGTATACAATACTCCCAATCTCTTATTTATGTATTTGTTACAATTATACAATATTTTTTCTTTATTCTAAAACAATACTCATTACTATATCATTATTTCATAAAGAAAAACCTACCAAATGGCAGGTTTTTCCCTTTTAATTCTCATTATTTTAATACATTTACAAATTTTTCTGCTACTTCTTGACTTGAATTTGGATTTTGACCAGTAACAAATTTACCATCTGCAACTGTATGAGAATCAAAGTCAGAGCCTTTAACAAATCTTGCACCTTGCTTCTCTAATTGTGTTTGAAGTAAGAATGGTACATCTTGATCAAGATTCATTGCTTTTTCTTCGCTATCTGTAAATGCTGTTAATTTAACGTCATTAACTAAAAAGTTTCCATCAGGAAGTTTTGCACCCACAAAGGCGCTAGGACCATGGCAAACAGCACCAATTACTTTATCGTTATTTTTGTAATAAGCTAACATATTTTCTAAATCTTTATTATTAGGAAAATCGAACACAGTACCATGTCCACCAGGTAAGAATATACCTTCATAATTTTCGAAAACGATATCTTTTATGCTATTTGTTTGTTGTAATTTTTCTAATACATCATGATATTCTTTTGTTTCATTATTTTGTGTTGAATTAGGATCAATTGGTACAGTACCACCTTTTACAGATGCAATGTCAACTTCTAATCCATTTTTAATGAATACTTTGTAAGGAATTGCTGCTTCTTCTAGCCATAACCCAGTAGGTTTACCATCTTTAAATTGAGATTCATTTGTAACAACTATGAGTACTTTTTTGCTCATTAGAAACACTCCTTTTCATTTGTTACTGTCGATTATACATGATGTAAGTTTCTTTTTCTTCCAAGAAGGGTTTTGTTTATTTAATCTTTATCTAATGCAGTTCTAATAGATTTTAAATAATCTATTGTTTGTTGTTTAGAATCATTTTCTAAACGTTTAACTATTTCACTGCCAATAACTACACCATCACTAAATGATTTTATTTCTTTTACATGATTTACTGTTTTGATACCAAAGCCGCAAACCACTGGAACATTGGCATGTTGTTGAATAAATTGAATTTTGTCTTTTAATCCTACATGGAATCCTCTACCATCGCCAGTTGTTGCATTCATTGTTACTGTATAAATAAATCCTTCTGCATGTTCTGCAATTTTTTTAATTCTTTCATCACTAGATGTCATCGCAATTAAAGAAATTAATTTAATATTTTTATGTTGTAACTTTTCTTTAAAACGTTCACCTAATTCAAATGGTAAATCCGGAATAATTAATCCAAATACATTTGCTTCAGCTATTCTTTCAATAAATTGTTCAACACCATATGAATCAATCAAATTGTAGTATGTCATAAATAAATAAGGTGTTTGTATATTATTTTTATGTTGAATTAATTGATCAATAATTTTATTTACCGTCATGCCTTGTTTAATAGCTTCTTGACCTGCTTTCATAATTGTAGGTCCATCAGCAACTGGATCAGAGAAAGGTAAGCCGATTTCAATATAGTCTGCACCATTTTCATCCATTAATTTAACTGAATCTATAAAATTTTCATTACCCATTATGTAAGGGATAAATAATTTATTCATTTTGATTCCCCTCCTCACCTTGCATATATTTTCTAATTGTTTCCATATCTTTATCACCTCGACCAGAAACAGTTACAACGATAATTTCATCTTCATTCATAGTTGGTGCTAATTTTTCAACATAACTTAAAGCATGTGCGCTCTCTATTGCAGGTATAATACCTTCTAATTGTGTAAATTTAATTAATGCGTCCATCGCTTCTTTATCACTTGCATTCGGATATTGTACGCGACCAATATTATTATAATAACTATGTTCCGGTCCTACTCCAGGATAATCTAGCCCTGCTGAAATAGAATGAGCAAGTTCAATTTGTCCATTATCATCTTGAATTAAGTACATTCTAGAACCGTGTAATACCCCTGGTTTACCTTTATTAATAGCAAGGGCGTGCTTAGTAGTGTCTACACCTTCACCAGCAGCTTCTACACCATACAATTTAACTGTTTCATCATTAATAAATGGATAAAATGTACCAATAGCATTTGAACCGCCACCAATACATGCAACAACTGCATCCGGTAGTCGATTTTCTTTTTCTAAAATTTGGGTTTTAATTTCTTTCCCTATTACACTTTGTAAATCTCTTACAATTGTTGGAAATGGATGTGGACCAAGTGCAGAACCTAATAAGTAATGTGTATCATCAACATTTGACACCCAATATTGCAGTGCTTTATTTACAGCATCAGAAAGTGTACCTTGACCATCTGTTACAGGAACAACTTTAGCCCCTAATAACTCCATTCTAAATACGTTTAATGCTTGTCTTTCAATATCTTCTTCACCCATAAATACAATGAGTTCCATATCAAATAATGCCGCAATTGTTGCACTTGCTACACCATGTTGACCTGCACCTGTTTCAGCAACAAGTTTACGTTTCCCCATCTTTTGAGCAATTAAAGCTTGCCCTAATGCATTATTTATTTTATGAGCACCAGTATGGTTTAAATCTTCACGTTTTAAATATATTTTAGCGCCACCGAGTTCTTCAGTATAACGTTTAGCATATGTTAAAGGTGTTTCTCTACCAACATAGTCTTTTAAATAAGCATTCAATGTTTTATGAAATTCTGGGTCATTTTTTAACTTTTGATACGTATCATTTAATTCTTGAACAGCAGGCATTAATGTTTCAGGAACATATTGTCCTCCAAATTCACCAAAGAAACCTAATTCATCTGCTTCTAATTGTATATTGCTATCCATAACTATCATCCCTTTACATAAGTTAGTAATGCTTTTATTTTGTCTGAATCTTTTTTACCATTTGTTTCAATACCACTTGATATATCATAACCAGCGTTATTTAAATTCAATAATTCTATTTGTTTAATTTTTTCTTTGTTGATACCACCTGCTATTAAAAATGGTGTATCTTTTATTTCATTTAATAAAGACCAGTCATAAGAAATACCCGTTCCTCCATAATTTTGAGATGGCGTATCAATCAACAACAAATCGACATCATTTTGAAATGTTTTAATTTTATTTTCTAATTCCTCATTGGCTGGTAAAGCTTTATAAATTTTAATTTGAGGATATTTTGCTTTTACAGTTTTAATAAAATCAAGTGACTCATCACCATGAAATTGGATCGTATTAATAGAAGTATTTACCACTAACTTTTCAATTTCTTGTAATGATAAATTCACTACCACTGCAACTATGTCTATAAAATCAGGTATATCTTTGCTTAGCATTTCAATTTCTTCTACAGTTACGTAACGTTTACTTTTTGGATAAGTAATAAATCCAATAGCATTTACATTATTTTTTACTGCTGTTGCAATAGAACCCTTATCTTGGAATCCACAACATTTAATAAACATGTTGATCACCTTGCTTTTGTAATCGTAAACTTGGTAGAAATTCATCTAAGTTTGGGTGTTTCATTAAGGATTCTCCAATAAGTGCACCATCAATACCACTATCAATAATACTTTCAACATCTTCTATAGTACGTATACCACTTTCTGAAATGTATTTGACATTAGGTTTAATTGTTGTCAATATTTCATTCGTATGTTTAACATCTGTAACAAATCTTTTTAAGTCTCTATTATTCACACCGATTAATTCAGCATTAATTTCATGTGCTATTTCAAGTTCTGCTTTGTCATGGACTTCGACGAGAACTTCTAAACCTTTACTTGTTGCATAATCATATAAATTTTTCAGCTCTGCTTTCGATAATATATTAACAATCAATAATACGATAGAAGCACCAGCGTGTTTTGCTAAATCAATTTGAATTTTATCAATTATAAAATCTTTACATAATATTGGTAGTGTTGTTTTTGTAGTCAAACTTTGTAGTCTTTCATAACTACCATCAAAATATTTTTCATCAGTTAAAATAGATATTGCAGATGCACCATATTGTTCATATAGTTTAATTTGAGTTGCCATATCTCGTTTAGGAATGTCTGATACAGTTGGACTTTTTGCTTTTAATTCAGCTATGATATTTAACCGATCATCATTATTTATACGACTTATAAATGAAGTTTTATGCTGAACATCTACTTTTTCTAATATTTCTAATTTTTGTTTATAATAGTTGTCATTAAGTAAACCTTTTTTATATTCTACGATTTCATCCAATATTGTCATATACTTTTCCTCCTACAGATTCTAAAATATTCAATGCTAACTTTTCATCAATTATTTCTTCTGCTAACTTTACACCATTCTGTATAGAATTAACTTTGTCGCCAACATATAATGCAAGTGCTGCATTTAATACAACAACATCTCTTTTCGGACCTTGATCATTACCAGTCAGAATGTTTAATGTAATTTCTTTATTGTCTTCAGGTGTACCACCTTTTAATTCTTGATTGTTTGCTGTTTGAAGACCATAATCTTTCGCATTGACTTTATAATGTATAATGCCTTTTTCTTGTGAAATTTCATAAATAGTATTGTCACCAGAAAGCGTTGCTTCATCCATTCTGCCTGCTCCATGTACGACTATCGCACGTTTACGACCTAACTTATATAATGCTTCAGCTATGATAACAAGCTTAGTATCATCATAAACACCCATTACTTGATAATCTAATTTATAAGGATGTATCATCGGTCCTAGTAAATTAAATGTAGTTGGAGTTGGTATTGACTTTCTAACTGGTTGAACAATTTTCATAATAGGGTATGTTTCTGTAGCACTTAAAAATGCTAAGTTTGTTTCGTTCACTCTACTAGTTGCTTCACTAATTGGTGTTGTATGAATATTTAAAGCGGATAAAATATCAATACTTCCTGTTTTAGACGTAATACTTTTATTTCCGTGTTTCAAAACTTTCAACCCAGCTGCTGCAACTACAAATGAAGCGGTAGTTGAAATATTAAAGCTTCCTGAATGATCTCCTCCAGTACCACATACACAAATACTATCTTCTATATATGGTCTTTGTTGATATGTTGTTTCTATTAAACTTTGAGTTAAATTAGAAAGTTCATCAGATGTTTCGCCTTTCATACTTAAAGCGACTAAATGTGCAACTTTTAATGAAACGTCTGCCTGTTCATTCATCATAAGTTCTACGAAAGCCTTCATTTCATTTTGTGATAAATTACGATATTGAATAAGTTGTTTGAGCGTATCCATTGTTTGCACCTTCCTTTGTAGTATTTACAAATGCTTTTATAATTTCATTACCATATTCCGAAGCAAAAGACTCTGGGTGATATTGTATACCGAAATGTGGTCTTGTTATATGTTCAAATGATTGAATTGCGTCAATTGTTCGTCCTGTGACTTTTAAACATTTTGGAAATGTCGATTCATCACTTATTAAAGAGTGATATCTCATAATATTAAAATTTTGGTTACATTCTTTATACAGTACTGATTGCTCTAATAAGTTAATTTGATCAACTTTCCCGTGTTTAACTTCTTTACCTGCTATTACTTTGCCACCGTAGTATGTAGTAAGTGCTTGTGCACCTAAACATATGCCTAAAATAGGTTTATCACTATAAGTATCGATTATTTTTCTTAATTCATCCGTATCATCAGGATGTCCTGGACCTGGAGATATTACTAAACCATCAATTTTCAAATCTAATGGTGTTTCATCAGGGTGGTGAATAACAACTTCATCAAATTGTTCAATCAAGTCTACTAAGTTATAAGTGAATGAATCATAATTATCGATTACTAGTATCATGGTGTTACCTCCAATAAGCTTTTAGCTTTAATCATTGTTTCTTTTAATTCTTTTTTTGGATCTGAATCATAAACAACACCGCATCCAGCTTCAACATTTACATATTCTTTATCAACAACCATCGTTCTTATCGTCAATGCGAAGTCTATATCATGATTGCAATTAATGTATCCAACTCCTCCAGCATAAATACCACGTTTTTGTTTTCTACTCTCATATATTCTAGTGATTGCTCTTGTTTTTGGTGCACCGGATACAGTTCCAGCAGGTAATAAAGCTGTTATCATTTGAAGCGGTGTTACTTCTGGTTTGATTTTTCCTTCAACAATCGTAACGATGTGCATCACATGTTCAAATCTTTCAATAGTCATCAGCTTCGGCATGAATACTGAACCTGTTTGAGCAATGATATTTAAATCGTTCCTTCCTAAATCAACTAGCATACGATGTTCAGCCAATTCCTTTTCATCTGTTAATAATGCAATTTCATTTTGTTTGTCATCTTCTTCCGTTTGACCTCGCTTATTCGTACCTGCTATTGGATTTGTTGTAATCACTTCGCCTTGTTTTTTTATAAAGCTTTCAGGAGAAGAACCAATAATTGTTCTATCTTCATCATCTACGTAGTACATATAAGGACTTGGGTTTTGTCTTTTTAAATTTTTATAGATTTGAAGTTTTAAATTTTCTCTATTGTTATCATCAAAATAATGTTTGTACTTATATATTCTTGAAGGCACTACTTGAAACATGTCGCCTTTACTAATTAATGATTTGTAATATTCTACTTCTTTAATAAAATCTTCTTCCGTAATATTTGTTTCTAACTCACCTCTTAATGGATGTTTCATTTTATTTTGGAAAAGTGAAACATTTTTTAATTCATCTGTCATACGCTCAAGTTCTTTATCAATATCTTCTTCATTTTTATTGCTGAATAAATTAGAAGTAATAATGAACAGTTCTTCTTTAAAATGATCAAAAATGTAAACAGATTCAACTAAATTAAATGATACATCTGGAATATCTGACTTCACTTCTAATTGTTGTAATAATTTATTTTGATATCTCACTAAATCGAAACTACAATATCCAATCATTCCTGAAATAAAAGGTAAATGTTTAAGTTCTTCTGGTATTTCTTCATGTTTCATATCGTTTATAAAAGTTTCTAACGAGTCATATGGCGTATCTTTGTAAATTTGTACTTCATTATTTAATAGCACTTGGAAGTGTGTATCGTATAAATTAACTTTACCAATTGCATCAAAGGCTACAATTGAAAATCGACCTTTCATTTGATCTGTACTAGCACTTTCAAGAATCATTTTCTTGTTTTTTATTTGCCCTAACGTTTCTGGGGTAATATCAGCATTTAATTTTTTAAATTTTATATTCATGATTATCCTCCTTAATTAAAAAAACCGCGCATAAACATCCTAAATTAACAGGACGCTTATGCGCGGTACCACCTTGATTAATAAGTTTGTAACTTATTCACTCATTAGTTATTTAATTTTCTCTACATGATCCCCATTTCAAATTTAAAGTGTGTTAGTTCTCATCAACCACTAACTTTCTATTTGCTACATACTTTAAATTTTACTCATGATCACTGAAATTTTTATACAAAAAGACACCACAGTATACGCAATCTGTAAGGACGCGTTACCGTGGTGCCACCTTAGTTAACATTTAAAAATTATGTTCACTTTAAAAATCATTCAATTTAAAATTTGAAAGCCCAATTCTCTCATTGTGGATAGTGCTAATTTACATCAAACATTAGCTTTCTTTTTGCTACTATCATCACGAGATACTTATCTATCAAATCCCGAATAACTTCTTCGGATTAATTAAATATCACTATACGAGATTATATTTTAAAAGTCAACCTATAAAATTTAATTAACTGTTAATATTGGATAAACAATAAGCTCTTAAAAGCTTTTCACTTTCTAAAATTGAATCTTCATGTGTACGTTCTAATGCATGTGATGATTCGATACCTGCACCAAATAAACCGTGTCTAATATCTGCGCCAGCGCTTAATGCTGCAGAAGCATCTGAAGCATAATAAGGATAAATATCTAATTTATAGTTAATATCATTTTCTTTACATAATTCAACAAAATGATTTCTTAGACCAACATGATATGGTCCAGAACCATCTTTTACACAAATTGAAACAGTATATTCATCGGATGCCTGTCCGTCACCAAGTGCTCCCATATCAAAAGCAATGAACTCAACGACCTTTTCAGAAATATTAGAATTTGCACCATATCCAATTTCCTCGTTATTAGAAATATAGAATTTAGTAGTATGAGGCAATTCAACATTTTCTTCTTTAAGATATTTTAAAAATTGTAAAATCATAGCAACACTGGCTTTATCATCTAAGTGACGAGATTTTACAAACCCTGATTCAGTATGTATAAATCTCGGATCAAAACTTACTGCATCTCCAATTTCAATTCCTAACGCTCTAGTATCTTCAGGATTAAATGTTTTCTCGTCTATTCTCACTTCCATATGCTCAGCATCTCTAGGAATTTTTGAAGTATTTTTATAAACATGGACACTTGTTTCATGCAAACAAATTGTCCCAGTAATTTCTTTACCACTTTGAGTAGTTATTGTACAATATTCCCCTTCAATCGCATTCCAACTAAATCCCCCAATTAGATCTAGTTGTAATCTACCATCTTCTTTAATATCTTTAACGATTGCACCAAGTGTATCTACATGTGCAGTAATAAGTCGTTGTTGATCGTCATTTTTACCGGGAACTTCAATAAATAGTCCACCTTTATGTGTTACACTCGTATCATAATTTAATGATTCGGCAATTTTTTTACAATATTCAATTGCAGGACCAGCAAATCCAGATGGACTATTAATTTGAACAAGCTCTTTTATAGTTTCCACTGTTTCATTTACATTAATTGTCATTTTACCACTCCTTTTGCATTTATTTTCATTCTATACTTTTTAAAAAATAAAGCAATAACACTTGATTTCATATACTAACTTACTTTAAACTATTAAAGTATTGGAGGGATTTTATGCAACGCATATTTATAGTAGGACTAGGCTTAATCGGGGGAAGTTTAATTCAAAATATTAAATTTCATCACCCTAATATACATATAACCGGTTACGATTATTTTGAAAAATATTCGGATATCGCATTATCAATGAAAATAATCGATGAAATAGCAACCGATTTTGATTCAAGTGCAAGTGAAGCAGATTTAATCATTCTGGCTACTCCGGTACAACAATCAATTGAATACGGTAAAAGATTATTAGAAATTAATACGAAACCTGGTTTAATTGTTACGGATACAGGCAGCACTAAATTAGGATTAAGTTCATTAGAATCAAAATTACTAAAGAAAGATATCCATTTAATTGGCGGTCATCCAATGGCTGGTAGTCATAAATCTGGGGTAATTAATTCTAAAAAACATTTATTCGAAAATGCCTATTATGTGTTAATTTATGATGAAGACGAAAACGAAGCTGCTTATAGTGAAGTGAAAAATTTATTTGAACCCACTAAAGCAAAATTTATCAAAATGTCGGCAAAAGAACACGATTATGTAACTGGTGTAGTCAGTCATTTCCCTCATGTAATAGCTTCAAGTTTAATTCATATGAACGAAGAAAATACACAAGTTTCTGAATATGTAAAAACATTAGCAGCAGGTGGTTTTCGTGATATCACACGTATAGCAAGTAGTAATGCTGATATGTGGCGAGACATCACTTTAGAAAATAAAAAGCATCTCGTAACTTTAATGGAAAATTGGATAGAACAAATGGAACAAACAAAAGAATTGATTCAAGAAGGTAATCCAGCATTAATTCACGACTTTTATCAATCAGCGAAAACATATAGAGACCAATTACCAATAAAAGAACAAGGTGCACTAACATCCACATTTGATTTGTATTTAGATATCCCCGATAAACCAGGTATGATCAGCGAAGTCACAAGAATATTAGGACAAAGTCATATCTCAATAACAAATATTAGAATACTAGAAGTACGCGAAGATATAATGGGTGCTTTAAGATTAAGTTTTAAATCAAGTAATGATAGAGACCGAGCAATTGAAGCATTGAATACCTTTGACACTTACACATTGTAAAAGTTGCTAAATAAAAATGAAAAGTGAATTTAGGTGTTCTTAGATACACTTCTCCCGACTTGTGTGAATATGGATAGCCTTAGTTACACTTCTCTCGACTTGTGTGAATATGGATAGCCTTGCTTACACTTCTTCCGACTCGTGTGAACATGGATAGCCTTGCTTACACTTCTTCCGACTTGTGTGAATATAGCTGCCCTTGCTCACACTTCTTCCGACTTGTGTGAATATGGATAGCCTTGCTTACACTTCTACCAACTTGTGTGAATATAGCTGCCCTTGTTTACACTTCTGCCGACTTGTGTGAATATAGGTGTCCTTAGACACAATTCTTATAAAAAAAGACCTGATCCTATATAGGACCGGGTCTTTTTTTATAAAGTTTCTGATACTTTTTTAGTGAAGTACATTGTATTAACTAGATATAAAATAATTAATAATGATACGCTGAAAAATTGATTATTATTAGAACTTATTGAAAATATTGATGCTAGTGCAATAAATCCTATGATCAATTGTTGATTTAAAGTGTATGTTTTTTGTAAAGCTAGTAAAGTGATATATTGCTCACCACTATCCATCATATCTACTATTTTTTCATTTAATTTTTTATCTCCTGCTTTTGGATAATGACGTTCTGGATATAATTTTCTTAAATTCGATAAATGCATATAAGATAATGGTGCAGTTAAAATTAACGATAATACTGCTATAATTAACGATAAAATGCTTGGATCTTCTGATAAATTTAAAACAAGATTTAGTATTATTAATCCAAGTGTAGTTATTAATCCTAGTAGTACAGGTGGAAAAATTAATGTTTTTTCTAATTGTACTTCTATATCATCCTCATTGTCTGAATCTGTTTCTAACTTTCTATAGTTTTTCGCTTTTTTATAAACATTCATTAATATAACAACTAATATAATGATAAATATTGCTAAAATAATAGTTATAATATCTGTTTGTGTTTTTGTTAACTGAATTTCTAATAGCTGATGATTAGCCCCAAACAAGGTTGTTAATAAACCTCCAACTAATCCACCTATAAGCATATATAAAATAAGGTTACCTATTAACATAATTTTATTCTTTTTCATAATTCATCCTCCTCGAATATGAAAACATCTTCAACATTTTCTTTGAGTATTCTAGCTATTCTTACCGCAGTCAATACTGATGGCATGAAGTTATTACGTTCTATTAATGAAACTGTTTGTCTCGATATACCTGCTCTTTTTGCCAACTCAGTTTGATTAAATCCTTCTCTAGCTCTCAATTCTTTCACCCTGTTCTTCATTTGACCACCACCTACGATTACTAATATACACTATTATTGTCATTATGACAAATATAGTTGTCATTTTTATAAATATATTTGTCATCAAACAACGTATAGTTATACATTTTTATAATTATTTATTAATAATATATTTACTAATTACAAATTATATGTAATGATTTAAATTATTACATCATTCAGAAAACTTTTAAGCGAGGTTGTCTATTATGGATAGTTTTGGCTTTTGGTCAATTATTCCACCCATTATCGCCATCATAATGGTCTTATTAACACGAAGCGTAATTGTCTCTCTGTTCTTAGGACTTTTTTCCGGGATATTATTATTAACAAGTTTCAACCCTATTTCTTCTTTAAAAAAGTTGTTAGGTGACTATTTATTCGTTACGGTTGCTGATGAATATAATGCAGGCATACTTATATTATTAGTATTTATAGGTGGGTTTGTTGCATTGCTTGAAAATTCAGGTGGTGCTAAAGCTTTTGCGAATCACTTTATTTCTGGTACAAAGAGTAGAATTAAAATTCAATTAGCAGCGTGGTTTAGTGGTATTATCATTTTCTTCTCTGAAATGGGAACGCCACTTATAGTTGGCCCAATATATGAAAGTTTATTTGATAAGGCTAAAATATCTCGTGAAAAATTAGCATGGATTATTGATTCAACAGCTTCTCCTGTATCTGTGATGATTCCTTTTATAGGCTGGGGTGTTTATATAATGGGATTAATCGATACAGAATTTAAACGTTTAAGTATAGATATGACTTCATGGGATGCTTTTATCACTTCTATACCTTATTTCATTTATCCTGTACTAGCTGTATTAATTGTCCCTTTAATCATTTTATTAAAATTAGATTTTGGTCTAATGAAAAAAGCCGAAGATCGAATTATGAATACAGGTGAAATTTATTGGGAAAATGCCAAACCTTTAAGAGAAAGTGTTGATACAGATAAAGATGTTGAAAACAAAAGCAAACCAATACTTATTTGGTTACCCATTCTTATATTAATCATCTCTTTATTTTCTTTATTAGCGCCAAAAGGTTTTCCATTCCAAAGTGTTGAAGGTAAAGATTTTAGAATAGCGTTAAGTTTATCTTATTTCTTTGCTGCTATTTCAATCATTATTATGATGTTAATATATAAAGTGAAAACAATTAGTCAATCATTAAATATATATACATCAGGTATGAAAAACATGACTGATATTTTAATCATACTAGTATTGGCATGGTCGCTTGGAAGTGTCCTAGATAAATTAGGAACAGCTAACTATATCGTGCAAATTATAGATGGCACAATCCCTCCTGCAATTGTACCTGCGCTCATCTTCCTTGTCGGTGCATGTATGTCATTTGCAAATGGTACTTCATGGGGAACATTTGCAATAATGCTACCATTAGCTATACCACTTGGCTATCACTTAGATTTGCCGTTAACAGTATGTATTGGAGCAGTAATTTCTGGTGGCATATTTGGTGACCATAGTTCTCCTATATCAGATACAACTATTCTTTCTTCTACTGGTGCCGGAGCTGATCATAAAGATCACAACAAAACACAAGTTCCAATTGCACTATTTAATGGTGTAGTTACAGCTATCGCATTACTTATTACAAGTATAGTTGGCTTCAAGTTCACACTTATAGTAGCAATAGTGTTTATGATAATTGGTGTTCTTATAATAAATAGAATTCAAAAATATAAATACAGAACTTAAAAAAAGCAGTATGGTTACGAAATCAACCATACTGCTTTTTCTTATTTATTAATCATTTTTATCGTTCTAAATATTTGTTCAGTTTGTTGTTCTATTAAACAACTACTATTCTGCATAGCTTCTTCTAAATTCATTGGACCATTAGTAATACTATATGCAGCTGTTAGACCTTGGTTATATAGCTCAGATAAATTCCCTTCAACACTTCCGCCAAGAGCTATAATTGGTATTCCATATTCATGTGCCTTTTGACACATACCAGATATCACTTTTCCACCAGCTGTTTGTCCATCTATTTTGCCTTCACCCGTTATAATCAAATCAAAGTTCTCTTGTTTTAACATTTCATTTAATTCTACAAAGTCTATAACAAGTTCAATTCCTCTTTTTAAATTTGCATTTAAAAACGCAAGCATACTGCCAGCTGTACCACCTGCTGCACCAGCCCCTTCAATCTGATGAATAGAAAGATTTTTTTGTTGCTCAATTATATTCGCAAATTGCTCTATAGCATTATCAAGAATTTTAACAACCTCAACTGAAGCACCTTTTTGAGGTCCGAATATGTAACTAGCGCCATTTGTTCCTATAAGTGGATTTGTAACATCACATGCAATTTCAAAATTCGCTTCTTTCATTAATGACATAACATTAGAATCATCAATCGTGACAATATCTTTGATATATTGTCCACCAAGATTTATATCAAGTCCATTTTTATCCAAAAATCTGAATCCCAATGCTTGTAACAAACCAACACCAGCATCATTTGTAGCACTACCACCTAAACATATAATGAAATGTTTAATATTTCGTTCTAGAGCATCTTTAATAAGCATTCCAGTACCATACGTTGTTGTTTTTAACGGATTAAGCTCTTCAGCATTAAGAAGATCTATGCCAGAACTAGTTGCGAGTTCAATAATTGCGGTCTTACCATCACCAGAAATGCCGTATTTAGATTCCATTTGTCTACCTAAAGGATCAACACTATTTGCTGTCACCACAGTACCATTAGTAGCCTGAACCAAATTTATCATCGTACCCTCGCCACCATCAGCCATTGGTAGAATAACAGTTTCAGATTTAGAATCTACTTTTAATATTCCATTTTGCATAGCATGAGCAACAGTTAAAGCATCCGAACTCCCTTTAAAAGAATCTGGTGCAATCAACACTTTCATATATTACGCCACCTTTATAATAGGTTATCTCAGTTTATTTTACCATTTTTTTATTCTCTAAAATATATAAGGATAGAGGCTGAGACAAATAATTGTCCCAGCCTCTATCCTTATATATTATTCTTGATGTGTATAACTTAAATCCCAACCTATACCAAATTTATCTATAACTTTAGCATATGTTTGTCCCCAAAAAGTTTTACCTAGTTCCATTTGAACCTGGCCACCTTCTTTAAATATATTATACACTTCATTTATCTTATCTTCTGTTTCAAATTCTATAACAATGTATACGTTATGGTTTTGACTCAATGAGTCATCATCATTCGGTATATCTGAAAACATAAATAAATGACCATTCACTTCTAATTGTGCATGAATAATTCTATTAGAATCTTGTGCCGCATCCACACCTGCGTCACCATACGTTTGTGATTCTCTTACACTTCCATCTAGCGCTTCACTATAAAATGCCAATGCTTCTTCGCAAGTTCCGTTAAAGTAAAGATAAGGTGTAACTTGTTTAATCACCATGCACCACTCCCCATATTTGAATGTCAGTCAAAATAAGTATATAAATGTGATTAAAGTTTGTCAAATGTTAATAATATTTACATTATATACACAAAGGAGAAATATAACTACTTTCGTTTATAAGTTGATTTAGATTATTTGATCGTTAATTAAGTTTCTGTCCCAATTTATTTCATTAATTAATAATTCAAGTCCTTCATTTCTTAATCTTTCAAATTTTTCTATAAACATATTAAGTTCACGAGCTCTTTCAGGTACAAAATTATTAAGTGAGATATTTAATTCATTATATTTTTCTGCTTTATCACATAGTTGTTCAGAAAAACTCCATATAACTCTAAATATATCCATAGCTATATTTGTGCCATCTTTTAAAGTATATTCTTTTGAGATTCCATCACTTTGATCATTTTTCAAAGAAAATGAAATAGTCTTTACTAATAAATTTCTTGATCTTAATTGTTTGGTTAAACTTTCCACTGTTTCAAGTATGATACTTTTCATTTCAAAATATTGATAGTTCTGCGAAAGTTTTAAATTATATTTTATTTTTGGTTTAATTATATTGTGAATGTCTTGAACCTTATTTAAGTCTATACCATTACTGTTAAGATGCAAATCCTGGCTTATTTCTCCATATGATTTCTCTAATTTTTTTAAAGGATAGTGCGCTAAATCTCCAACTGTGTATATTCCTATTTCATTTAAGTCTTTCTCAACCCGTTGATTAATTCCCCACATTTTATTTAATGGATGTATTGGCCACAACTTTGAAGGTATGTCTTCATATTTCCATTCAGCAATTAACTGTTTATTATTTTTCGCTTCTATATCTAATGCAGATTTACTCAGAAACATATTTGGACCTATTCCAATTGAATATTTCATATGCATTTGTTCTTCTATTTCTCTCTTCAACATACTTGCAAAGTCAAATGGTGTTGAACAATAATATTTAAATACTTTAGTTATGTCAATAAATATTTCTTCAACATTGTACTGTTGAATATCTTCAAATTCTACATATTTAAGTAAAATTTTATATATAGCAATTGATTGATTGATATAGTGATTCATATTGGGATTAATAATGTAAATATCATTTCTTTGAGGAATTTCAAATAACCTAGCACCCGTATCTATACCTAACTTTTTCAATGGTTCAGTAGCAGATAAAATAATCGCACCTTTCCTTTTAGTATCTGAAATAACTGCCAATTTATTCTCATCAGGATTTATACCTTTACTCATACATGACACGTTCGCAAAAAAGCTATTCTGATCTATGCATAAAATATGTCTCTTCTCATATAAACGGTAATCATACATAAAATCACCTTCCATCGTCGTATTAAATATATTTTCATTATATACGAACATACGTTCTGTTTCAAGGTATATTTTTTAAAGAGTAACAATAAAAGCAGTTCTCAGTTAAAGTGCTTATAAGGATAGCCATAAAAGTTCATTTGATTACAAAATAGAGGTTGAGACAATTAATTTGTCTCAACCTCCTAATTAAGTACTAAACCTATTTCACGTTCTATCTAACTATTTCTAGTCTTTCTTCATCATCAGCGCCAACTGATTGTTCTATATGGACGTGTGTCTTTAAAAAGATTTCTTCAGGCTCACCTTTAAATTCAATTTGCTCTAATTTGAACTCAAATTCATATTCTTGATGATCTTTCTTTTTAATTAAAAAGGATTTATTTACTTTGTGCTTATGCAATTCATAATCAAATTCTGAAAAATCACTGTCCTCATTCTGATTATTAACACGTTCAATTAACGACAACATAATGTATTCAACTTTTAAATCACATGTTCCACCTTTAAATATTACTTTTCCTTTAATAGGTTCTTCTTCATTAAAAGTTGTTTTTTCTAGTCGTGTATCGATTGTTAGATTACCGATACCTATAGAGGTAAGTAATTTTTCAAACATAATTCAAATCCCCCTTAAACTTCATTAAGGCTAGTTTAACCCGATTAAACTAAAATTTAAAGAGAATTTATGAATATTTTTTTATTTCCTAATAAAAAATAAAACATAAGTAACATACCTATGTTTTATTTCTTAATTATTTATATAAACCTAATGCTTTTGATGTGGATGTATTTATCTCATTAAATAAATCTGGATGTTCAGATAAATTTAAACCAAATGAAGGTATCATCTGTTTAATTTTATCTTCCCATTTTGTAAAGTTATCAGGGAAACATTTTTCTAGCAACTGAATCATAACATGTACAGCTGTTGATGCACCTGGTGACGCTCCAAGTAAAGCTGAAATTGAACCATCTTCACTTGTTACGAGTTCTGTACCAAATTGCAATGTTCCTTTACCGCCTTCATTCGTGTCTTTTATTACTTGAACACGTTGACCTGCGATAACGATATCCCAATCTTCTAACTTAGCAGTTGGTATAAATTCTTTAAGATCTTCTAATCTCTTTTCATCAGATAAAAGTACTTGTTCAACTAAATACTTTGTAAGTCCCATTTCCTTTAAACCTGCAGATAACATTGTAAAAACGTTATTAGGTTTAACTGAACCAAATAAATCTAAATTTGATCCTGTTTTTAAGAATTTAGGTGAAAACCCTGCGAACGGTCCAAATAACAACGTTCTCTTACCTTCTATATATCTTGTATCTAAATGTGGTACAGACATAGGTGGCGCACCTACTTTGGCTTTACCATAAACTTTTGCTTCGTGTTTCGCAATAACTTCATCGTTATTACAAACCATAAATAAGCCACTTACAGGGAAACCACCAATGTTTGAAGCTTCTTTAATACCTGTTTTTTGAAGAAGAGGTAAACTTCCTCCACCAGCGCCTATAAATAAGAATTTAGTATTATGGTATTCTACTTTTTTAGTTTCACCATTGTAAATCTTTAATTGCCATGTATTATCTTCGTTTCGACGAATATTTTGTACAGAGTGATTGTAGTTTAGTTCAACACCCTTCTCATTTAAATCATCTAGTAAAGAACGTGTTAAATTACCAAAGTTAACGTCAGTACCTGATTCAATCTTAGTTGCAGCAATTCTGTCATCAGCTGGACGTCCTTCCATCATAAGAGGCATCCAATGTTTCAATGTTTCAAAATCATCCGTGAAAGTCATACCTGGGAATAGCGGATTACTTGATAACGCATCACAACGTTTTTTAAGAAACTGAACGTTCTTTTCCCCGTATACAAAACTCATATGTGGCACAGGACGAATAAAAGTTTCAGGATTAGGTAAGCTTCCTTTATTAACTAAATAAGTCCAAAATTGTTTTGATAATTGAAACTGCTCATTTATTTGAATTGCTTTATCAATATTTACAGAACCATCCGCCTCTTCTTTTGTATAGTTCAATTCGCATAATGCCGAATGACCTGTCCCAGCGTTGTTCCATTCATTAGAACTTTCTTCGGCTGGTTTTGATAATTTTTCAAATAATTTAACTTCTAAGTTTGGTGATAGTTCTTTAAGCATCATACCTAAAGTAGCACTCATGATACCCCCACCAATTAATATTACATCTGTTTTCTTATGTAATGAATTCATAATTAACTACAGAGCCCCTTTCAATATTAACCTATTTGACTATATATTAATGTCCATAAAAAATATACAAATTAATAATTTTATTTGAAATAATCTATGTATTATCTCTATTATAAACCTATTAGATTCATTTAAAAAGTGACAACAAGTACACATAGTGTAATATGTATTTTTTAATAGGATGTTACAATAAAATAGTCCGAAATTAGTATAACCTAATTACTATATCAATATAAATAGTATAACATATTCCCTTAATTAATGGTTTTAAAAATTCCAATAATACAAATAGTTTACATAATATAATTATGATTATTATAAAATAAATGCTTATTTATAATTAAAATGTGGTATTTAAATGATATAATCATAACAATCTAATTTTAAAGGAGTAATATATGAAAGATTTTCTGAATATACTTAAAAAAGGAAGCAAGTCTTCTCTATCTGCTGCAGTAGTTAATTTTATTCTTGGTTGTTTAAAGCTACTTGCCTTTATTTTTACAGGAAACATCGCTATGTTTGCAGAAATGATGCATTCATTTGGTGACTCAGCAAATCAACTATTTGTATTTATAGGTTCTGCTTTTTCTAAAAGAAGCCCAAATCAAAAGTTCCCATTAGGCTATGGCAGACTAATAAACCTTGTTTGTTTAATTGCTGTAATCATTGTTGGTATTCTTTCTTACGAAACGATAAAAGAAGGTTTTCACCACATTATTCATCCAAACAGTACAGAAGGCCCGTTACTATACTTTTGGATAAACATCGGCGTTTTAGCAATTGGTATTGTACTTGAAGCCGTTGTTTTAAGAAAAGCTGGTAAAGAAATATTAGAAGAAGCCGGCGAAAGCAGTAAAGGTCTGCTATCTCCATTTACAAAAAGTTATTTAT
This sequence comes from Mammaliicoccus sp. K-M42, assembly GCF_022386375.1. NCBI lineage: Bacteria > Bacillati > Bacillota > Bacilli > Caryophanales > Staphylococcaceae > Mammaliicoccus > Mammaliicoccus sp. K-M42. Next base: position 69,699 of record NZ_JAJNIS010000002.1, read on the forward strand.
TTATAGGTAAAGCAAAGCCTGCAACAAAGTTAGTATTTATGGAAGATACTGTTGCAACTGGTGGTGGTGTTATTGCCGTTATATCAATAATCATTGCACGCTTAACAGGATTAGGCATGTTAGAAGGTATCGCATCAGTAATCATAGGTGTAATGATGTTTATTATTGTAGGTATTATTTTTATAGAAAATGCTCAAGGCGTATTAGGTATTGCTGATCACGAATCAGAAATCCATGCTTCTAGAGTGATTTTAGATGATAAGTCTATTGCTGACATTAAACGTTTAGCAGTCATAAAAGAAGGAGAGGCACTTCATATAGAATGTTTATTAGAGGTAAATCAAAACTTTACACTGAAAGAGTTGTCAGAAATAAGAAAACGGATTATATTAAAACTGTTAGACTTATCACATGTTGAAGACGTGAATATAGAATTCATTGAAGATGATGGTCAAACAGACTGGAATGGAGATTCAGGTCCTTCAGCAAATATTCAATATGACAAGGAGCGTTAATTATGCCAATCGTAAACATTAAGTTAATTGAAGGTAGATCAGACGAACAATTAAAGGGTCTTGTAAAAGATGTAACTGAAGCAGTTCATCAAAATGCTAAAGCACCGAAAGAAAATATTCATGTAATCATTGAAGAAATGAAACCTGAGCATTATGGAGTTGCAGGCGTACGTAAATCTGATTCATAATCTTCGAATAAATAAAATATAAAAAAGCATTAAATGATCAGATTGATCATTTAATGCTTTTTTTATTTCCTTAAAATAGTTACTCGTTAAGAAATTTTTTGATAGCTTCTTTATTTTTCTCTTTATCGATCTTAAGAACAGCGCCATTTTCAACATCATTTGCATTTGTATATGAACCTTTTACTGGTACTGTTAATGTTTTTATATCTTTATCGCCTCTAGCTATAAAACTAGCTCCCGTTTTGTATATTGTTGGATCATCTAAATTAGTATTCACATATCCTCTAGCAATTCCAGCTAATTTAGGTGCTTTCATTACAGAATCTACACTTAATAATTCAGATTTAAGCCCTGTCATTACTTGTTGTTGCCTTCTAACTCGTCCAAAATCGCCTTCTTCGTCATTTCTATACCTTGCATAACCTAGTAATTCTTTCCCGTTTAAGTTATGTTGACCTTTTTTCAAAGAAACGCCGATTTTTTCAGACATATCTTTTTCAACATTGATTGGAACACCTTTTGGCGATATTTCATCAACCATTTGTTCAAATCCATCAAAATCAATGATTGCATAATATTCAGGATCAATATCAAGATTCTTTTTCAATGTCTTACGCAGTAATTCAGGTCCCCCTAGTGAATACGCTGTATTAATTTTATAATTGCGATAACCACCTGGAATTTCTGAATAAATATCTCTCATGACTGATACAATTTTAAGATCTTTCTTTAAATAATCATATTGAACAATCATAATTGAATCTGTTCTTGGTTGTGAATTATCTACTTTACGATCTTCCCCTAACACGAGAACATTAACTTTACCATCATTTCTTGTTGTACTATGGAATTTATGCAATTCATTCTTTTTCCCATGATCAGAAGAAACCTTTAAGCCTGATTTATAAGAAGCATTAATATAAAATCCAAGAGCAACTAATAGTAAGATGATACCTAAGATAATAAAAGGTCTTTTTTTAATTCTACGCTTTTTATTTCTTTTTGGTACATTCGTTTGACGATTGTCATCTGTTTCTGATTGATTTTGCGAAGTCATTGTTACCAACCTTTTATCTTCAAAATTGAGACTAATTATATTATAATGAGACTCATACATTAAGTTAAACAATTTCTCAATTAAAAATCAAGAAAAATTGCGAACCTAATTAAAAAATAAGACTTGAGACTGAATAAAGGATGGTAAAAATATAATGAATATGAATAAAGCGTATTTTGCAGGTGGATGCTTTTGGTGTATGGTTAAACCATTCGACGAATATGAAGGAATTGATAAAGTAACTTCTGGCTATATGGGTGGAACAACTAAAAATCCTACGTACGAAGAAGTTAAGCAAGGACATACTGGTCATTTAGAAGTAGTAGAGATCCAATATGATGTTGCTTTATTCTCATATAACAGATTATTAGAAATTTATTTCGCAATAATAGACCCTACTGACGCAAATGGACAATATCAAGACCGTGGTACACAATATCAAACAGCTATTTTCTATACAAATGATGATCAGAAGAAATTAGCTGAACAATATATTGAAGAATTGAATAAAAAGTTACCTGAAGATAAGTCAGTTGTGACTAAATTATTGCCTTATCAACCTTTTTACGAAGCTGAAGATTATCATCAAGATTTCTATAAGAAAAATCCAGCTCGTTATCAAGAAGAACAGGAAATCAGAAGAAGTTTAAAATAATAATGTGCTAAAATAACAACATATAATGATGTTATACTGCTATTTTTATGTAGCAATATTGTCAATTCATATATAATAGAGGAGCATGTCATGGAACATTGGATTACTGAATTTATGACACAATATGGCTATATTGGTGTCTTTATCCTAGTATTTTTAGAGTATGTTATACACCCTTTCCCATCAGAAATCATCTTAACTTTTGCAGGTTTTATGACTTCTCAATCAAATTTAAATATTTTCATCGTATGTTTAATTACAGTAATTGCAGCAGTACTTGGCGCACTTGTATTATACAGTATCGGAGCCTTTATAGGTGAAGAACGATTATATAAATTTGTAGATAAACGTGGAAAATATATAGGTATCAAAACTCAAGATTTAGATAAAACTATTAAATGGTTAGAAAAATATGGACATTGGGCAATCTTCATTGGCAGATTTATACCAATCGTCAGAACATTAATATCTTTACCAGCTGGAATTACTAAAATGAACTTACCAGCCTTTATATTATTAACAGCAATCGGAACTGGTATGTGGAACATTTTTCTTATAATGTTAGGTAAAACTTTAGGAAGCCATTGGCATGAAATTTTACTTTATGTAGGCATGTACTCTAAAGTGTTTATTATTGTTATAGCAATAGCTGCACTTTATGTGATTTATTTATGGTATAAGAGAATTAAAACAACACGTGCTAATTAAATAATAAAAAAAGAGCAGAATTTCATTTTTACAATGAATTTCTGCTCTTTTTAATTTTTTAAGACATTCATGTCCAGACTCTTTTTTTACTTGTGGTTTATCGTTAATGACACTCTAACTAAATTCCATAATAACGAACTATATTTTCTATAAACTAAATATCTTGGTTCCCAATCTGGAGCGTATTTTTGTTTATAGTTTCGTAATCCTTGAAAGCTATATAAACTGTTCATATTCTCGAATACTTTTGCAGCAAATTTCTCTCTTAAATAAGCATGTTTATTGAGTCCAACATTCGACAGTGTAGCCATTCCCATATTAAACTGTTTGTATCCTTCTTCTTTTGCCCACAGCAACATATGAATATATAAAGCATCCATCATAGAAATATCTATATCTTTATTCCATCTTATTAAATCTATAGAAACAGATTGATTATAATTCGTATACATTAATGTACAAAATCCTACAATTTCATTACTTACGTTTCTAATTACCGCAATCGGTGCTTTATTTAAATAGTCTAAATTAAATGCACCGACTGAGAAATTCATTTCTTTCTTTTCTCCTAACCAACTATCACTAATTGTTTGTAACATTTTAATCTCTTCTTCGGAATATGGCGTGTTTATTATTTCAAATTGATAACCTTCTGATTCCAGCTTATTATAAGTTGCGCGCATTCCACGTTTTTTCTTTCCAGATAAACTGAAACCATTTAAATCTATCAAGGCTTCTTCTCCTAATTTGAAAAAGACATTCCCATAATCATGATATAAAGATAATAATTTACTTTGTACTTGATAGAAAATGATGTCATACCCTAAGAAATACATTTGATCATAAAAGTCATTTAATGTTTCATTGAATTTATCTTTATTACCTATTGGGTCGCCAAGTACAATCACTGCATTCATAGTATAGCGATACATAATAAATACATCTTCATCTTTATTTACAAAAAATGATTTATCTCCCGTAAATGCTAAATGGCTTACGTATGATCCTTCATGATTATTGATTATATTGTTTATTGTTTCATAACTTGAATTTGTTGATACAGATTTCTGATATTTTTTGGAAAGCATAAATGTGATGCATACACCAAGTAAACATAAAATTGCAAGCACAATCCAAAACATCGTAAACACTGCATATTTATCAAATTTAGTAACTTCATGTGGATATAAATTTAAATAATTCACCGAAACGATTCGATTAAATATAAACATAGTAAAAATAAGGATACCACTTAAAACAATTTTGATAGGTGTCATATTTTTCTTTACGACAATAGCTTTTTTATACCCAATAAATAGCAATACAAGCAAAATGGCTAACCATAAAAATACAATAATTGTACTATTTGATAATATACATACAATCAACATGACAATAACAGAAATAATGCTCATTAACGTAGATCTCATAGTTCCTGACATCACACCTTTTGCACATATAAGCAACATTAGTGTTGATGCTGTATGCAACGCTAATATAATTGAATAAAACATGAAATGATGAGAATAAATCGCATCATACAATATTAGTATATGATTAAAATATAATACAAAACCTGTAATGCCTGAAAGTAATCCTAATGATAATGAAGGGATTTTCGCCATAAAATCACTTTGAACAGATTTAATAAACGATGTTGTATCCATAGCAGGTGTATAAAATTTACTTTCTTCGATATATTTTTTAGCTATGCCTCCAAACTCAATTGTTGATAGCCCTAGTGCAATTATAAATGGGAAGAAATAGTAAGCTACTCTATACAACAGCAATGCTAGTAATACTTGTTCTTCTGGCACGCCTAGTGATTTAATACCGAGTAAAATAACTAAGTCAAAAGCACCAAATCCACCTGGTATCATACTAATTAATCCAGATAATGCTGCAATTACAAATATTCCAACTAAATGAGCATAATCAATATTTATATGAAGTGCTTTTAAAATAATAAATAATAGAAAACTTGCAGCTAACCACTCTAAAGCTGATACTATTGTAAACTTTACCCCAAGAAATCTATCTCTTCTAATCGATGGTTTTAAAAAAGAAAATATAATAAACAATGGTAAAAATAAACTGCCTATATATAATACAATTTTTGCCCAATATATATTTGCCAATAAAGTATCAGCATTAAAAATACCTAATACAATTAACACACATAGCAAGCTTAACCCACTAAGCATTGATAATAGTAATAATGAAACGCTTTTAATTAATTCTTTTTTATCATTTACATCATTTCGATAAGAATAGATCCTTAAACCAGCTCCAATTAACCCACCAAATCCTAATATGCTATTAAATGTGTTAATAATGTAGCTTATAGATAAAATTTTGTGTATAGGCAAACTAATTTTTAATGATTGCTTTAGCATGATGTCATATAAGGATAATACTGAGACTGAAAGTACGCCTAACAATATAATGCCTACAAAATATGCTGTATTCATTTCTCTAAATAATACTATTGTTTTTTTAAAGTCTATTTTTCCAATTTCATTATGTAAAACATAGATAACGACACATAATATCGTACAAATAAACAAAAGCTTTACTAAAGAAAAAATTTTTTTACGTTTTAATATATTCATATATCAACCTTCTCTTACTTTATTCTCCCAAATAATACCATATAATGACATAAAATAGAATTCATTCATCGTTAAGCATTAATTAAAATAAAAATTAATAAATAAAAAAACTGCCTCAAAGCTGTACTTTGTAGGCAGTTTTAAAATTAATTTGAATTTTATTGTTCTCTATCAGGTAAAACTTCATCATCATTAAATTCGTATGGACCTGAATCGTTTTGATAATATTTATTATATCTACGTTTAAATAATGTAAATACATGTGATACAGCTACTTTAATAATTGCATATGCTGGAATACCAAGGATTACACCTAATACTCCTGCTAAATTACCTGCACATAATAATACAAAAATAATGGTTAATGGATGAATTTGCATTGTTTTACCCATAATATTTGGTGAAATAAAGTGACCTTCTAAAAATTGTACAGCTGCCCATACTATAGCAAGCTTTAACAGCATAAATGGTGAATCAATAGCTGCTAATACAATTGCAGGACTTATGGCAATCATTGGTCCTAAATAAGGTACTACGCTCGTAACAGCAGCAATACTTGCAAGTGTTAAAGCATATTCCAGACCAATGATTGAATAACCAATAAATAATAATACACCAATACAGAATGCAACTATCATTTGACCTTGAATATATGAACCTACTTGTACATTCATTTTATCAATTAAATCATGTGTATCTTTTCTAAATTTTGGTGGCATAATACTAATAAAATAGTTTCTAAATTTTCCACCATCTTTAAGTAAGAAGAACAAGACAAATGGGAATGTAATAATGATCACAACTACATGTGTAATCGTAGATACAAATGATTGAAACTTATTACCAAAATCTCCTAATGAGTTAGATATTTTTTTAGGAATATCACTAAAGTTTTGTTGTACCCAAATTTGAGCTTGAGCATAATAATCAGCTACAAAAGAATTTTGAGAAAGTTTTTGAATCCTATTACTAAATTCTTGTACATATGATGGTAAATTTTTCGAAAAACTTTCAACTTGATTTTGAACTACAGGAATCAATAAAGTCACAACAAGTGTTAACGCTCCTATAATAGCAAGTAATAAAATGATAATACCCCATAATCTTGAGATATTAAATTTTTCCATAAAATTAATAATTGGGTTAAATAAATAAAACGCAACAAATGCAACAATAATTGGGCCAACTAAAGTTGTTGTAATTGTTACTAAAGGTTCAAAAATGAACGATACGTTTTGAAAAATAAATATCGTTAAACCTATCAAGATCAATAATCCTAAAATAAAATATATATCTCTACCGCCAAAAAACTTCATAAATCTAGAGATTTTATTATGAGAATTATTGGATTTTGTTTCTCTTTCCAAAAAAAGCCCTCCTTCTAAAAGTTTATAATCCATTATACCCTAATCGTATTACTTTAAAAACTAAAAACTTACAAATATAGTTTACATAATATAATTATAATTATATTATCTAAAAATAGATATTGTTAATGATTTTGTAAGTGCTGACGCCCGAGGGAATAGTATGCGTGAGAGACTACAGGCTCGAGCCATACCCCTAGGCAAGCATGCACATACAAAATCGTGGAATTTTATAAAAAAAATAAGCATATCACTGTAAACTTTAAAAATCAGTTACGTGATATGCTTATTTATTTTGAGTTAGGACTTATATCCCAATCACATTTTAAAAATTTATTTAAACTTATTTAACGACTAAAATTTTATCGCCTTGTTCAACTTTACCAGTAACTAATGTTTCTAAAGTTGAGTCATTTAAGTTTGTAATAACAATAGGAGTAACTGTACTATCTGCATTTTCTTTAATGAAGTCTAAATCCACTTTCATTAAAGCTTGTCCCTTAACAATGTCAGTATCAGCTTCTGCTAAAATTTCAAAACCTTTACCTTCAAGCTTAACTGTTTCTAATCCGAAGTGAATTAATAATTCAACACCTTCATTAGATTCTAAGCCGATTGCATGTTTTGTAGGGAATGTCATTTTCAATTTACCATCAAATGGAGCAACTACTTCTCCAGTTTCTGGCATAATTGCAATACCATCACCCATCATTTTTTCAGAGAACACTTTATCTGGTACTTCAGAAATATTAATCACTTCACCTTTAATTGGAGAATAGATTGTAGCGCCACCTTCAGCAAGAATTGCAGCACTTTCTGCATCACCATCTTCAGTAACAGTTGTTTCAGTTGGTTTAGAAATTTCTCCAGAAATAATACGTGCCATATCATGTTTAATTTGATCTGACTTAGGACCAAAGATTGCTTGAATATTATTTCCTACTTCAAGTACGCCAGAAGCACCTAAACTTTTTAATTCATTTTTGTTAACTTCTGATTTATTTAATACTTCTACACGAAGTCTCGTAATACAAGCATCTAAATGCTTGATGTTTTCTTTACCACCCATTGCGTCTAAAACATCGAATGGTAATTCTGCTACTGAACTATTACGTGTTTCAGTTTCTTTATCTTCTCTACCAGGTGTTTTTAAATTAAATTTCTTGATAGCGAATGTAAATAAGAAGTAATAAACAAGAGCATATATAATACCTACTGGAATAACTAATAGCGCGTTTGTTCTATCCCAGTTTAATAATCCGTATAATACATAGTCTATAAACCCACCTGAGAATGTCATACCTATTTGAATATGTAACAAGTGCATTACTAAGAATGATGTACCTGCTAAAATTACGTGAATTCCATAAAGTACTGGTGCCACGAATAAGAATGAGAATTCTAAAGGTTCTGTAATACCAGTCAAGAATGATGTTAAACCTGCAGATAGCATTAAGCCACCAACAACTTTTTTACGTTCTGGACGAGCTTGACGATAAATCGCATAAGCTGCTGCTGGTAAACCGAACATCATAAATGGATATTTACCAGTTGTAAATGCACCAGCTGTAAATGGTACACCATCTTTAACTTGTGCCATAAAGATTCTTTGGTCACCACGTACTAACTCGCCAGCAGAGTTAACATAGTTACCGAACTCAAACCAGAATGGTGAATAGAATATATGATGCAATCCGAAAGGTATTAAAGCACGTTCAATAATACCAAAGATAAATGTAGTTAACGCTAAGTTTTTATCCAATAAGAATGTAGATAAATTATTTAATCCATCTTGTATTGGTGGCCAAGCAAATGAAAGAATAATACCTGCCACAATTGCAACAACTGATGTAATAATTGGTACAAATCGTTTACCTGCAAAGAATCCTAAGAAAGGTGGTAAATTAATATTATAATATTTGTTATAGCACCATGCAGCAAGTGCCCCCATTATAATACCACCGAACACACCAGTTTGTAGTGTCGGAATACCTAATACTAATGCATGTGCAGGATCTTTAGCTGTTTGCCCTAAAGTTTTAGCACCTTCAGCATAACTATAGATTTCATCAATTGAGATACCTTTTACAACACCCATGGTAGTATTCATAATCAAATAACCAACAAGAGCTGCTAATGCTGCTACGCCATCTCCTCCTGCTAAACCTAATGCGGTACCGAGTGCGAATAGTAATGGTAAATTATCAAAAATAATTTGACCGGATGACTCCATTACTGAAGCTACCATAACTATAGCATCAGTTTTTAACCAAGGTGCAATTTCAACGAACTGATCATTCTGCATTGCATTCCCGAATGCAAGTAAAATACCCGCTGCTGGTAGAATCGCAACTGGTAACATTAATGCTTTACCAATACGTTGCAATTGACCAAAGAATTTCTTAAACATATTTAATACCCTCCTATTTGTTTAACTTTATAAATTACGGCATGAAAAAAGGCATGAGCAAAAAAACTTACCATATTGGTAAAGTCTATTTGCTCATGCCTGATCGTATCAGTAACACGCAATTTATAAGTTATTATTAAAGTGTTGGATGTGCATTGTTAAATATGCCAATTCAGATTGATAAACTGGTTTCTTTAAGTGTGTTTGCATCATCTTCACTATCTTTACGGATATATTATAGCACATTGGATATTGCGCTTTCAATAGCATTTCGATATTAGTTGCATCTGGTATTCTTTCATCGGCTAAAACTCTTTGTATCGCAAAGTGAAGATGCCTTACAAACCGGCTATAATTAATACTATTTTTATTAACATTAACTTCAAGGCCTTCTTCTATTATAATTATAGCTTTCTGAATAATTTCTTTTATATTGTGAATATCATGTATTGAATGATTAACTTCTGCTGAATGAATATGTAAAGCTATGAAGCCAGCTTCTGATTCAATAAATTGCAAATTTAATTTTTCATTCAACGTTTTAACAGCTTTTTCTGCTATTTGATATTCCCTTGGATAAAGAAGTTCTGTTTCTTTTAAAAATGGATTATGAACATGTATACCTTCTTTAATACGTTTGATTGCAAATATGATATGATCTGTTAATGAAATTAAAGTTTTTTCACTTACACTTCCACCTAATTGTTTATCAATAACATTTACTACTTCTAATACAATATTAAAGATTTGTTCATTTGTGCCATCTAATAATTGCTTGTATTTATTTTTATCATTTTCAGATTCAAGCAAATAAACTTTCTCTATTAAATCTGTATTAATTTCTTCACCTTGTTTTTTACCAAAACTAATCCCCTTACCTACTAATATGACTTCATTATCATAATAGTTAGCAACTAACACATTATTATTTAACGTTTTTTCTATAATGTATTTTCCCATATCTCAAACCTCATTCTGAAGACCTATTACATATTATACAATTGATGATAATATAATGATAGATATTTTTAATATCAATAACATTGAGGATGTGCAAACATATGAAGAACATGAAACTATATATATTAAGTATTTTATCTGTTTTACTACTTTCAACAATTTTATATCCGAAACACCAAGCTCAAGCTGTAACTGAGGAAGCATGGGATAATGCGGTTACTGTTTATGGAGCAGCTTTAGAAAATAATCCATCTGCTAAAGATACAACATCAAACTTATTAGGTTCTAAAAACAGTGATAAAACAACTTACGTTAATGCTGATGATTTAAATAAGTATTTAAATATGCAATCATCGAATGATGTTTTAAAATCAAGTATCCGAATTACTAAAACATCAAAAGGTAGTGGACTAAACTTAAACATAAATCAAGATCAAGGAAAAATCACAAAAGTCACAGAAGATACTTATAAAAATGCTTTAATGACTGCTGGTATCAAGGATGCTGACGTTACAATCGCTTCAAGTGAAGATGTAACAGGTGAGAGTGCTCTAGCAGGTGTTTACAAAGCCTTTGAAGCACAAGGAGAATCAGTCGATTCAAGCAGAACTCAAGTTGCTCAAGAAGAATTATCTACTATTAATCAAATATCTGATGAAAATAGCAATCAAGAAGGTTTTTCACAATCACAATTAAATAAGACGATTGCAGAATCTAAACAAGCTGTAGCAGAAAAATCAGGGAATGTTACAGTGAATGAAATTACAAATATCGTAAATCAAAAAATTGAAGACAATGGTTTAACTAATATTATTAGTGACAATCAAATAAACATGATAGTAAACGTCATTGATAAAGCGCAACAAGATGGTGTCTTTAGTGGTGAAAATGCAAAAGACTTTATCAATAACTCAAAAGATTATGTTAATGATCTAGTTAAATCAGATGATTTTAAAAATGCAAAAAAAAATGCAGAAGATCTAGGTAATAATATCAAAGATAAATTACAAGATGAAGGCTTCTGGGATAAAATAGTAAATGCAATTAAAGATATCTTTAATTCTTTAACTAACCTTTTCAAATAATAAAAAGAACAATTCAAAATGAATTGTTCTTTCAGACTGTGGACAAACTGAACTTAAATTTATAAGTTCAGTTTGTTTTTTTGTTTTTATAAGTATGTTTTATTAAATTTAAGCTTAAACTGCGTTTAAACTAGGCTGTTTGTGGCTCTTTTACAAGCCACATTGCCAATTTTTTGAGATTCATGGCAGCACAAATAAGCGTGGTGTCCATGGAAACTTTTTTAATACCTCTATATCTAGTCCATCTCATACCATGTTGTTCTTTTGCATCGCCAAATCTTCTTTCTACAGTTTGACTTCTTAGTTTATATGCTTTTTTAATTGTATCTACAAACCTTAAATCTTCGATTATATCTAAATCATCTTGCCAAACATGTCTACGAATTTTTCTAGTATAGTTTTTGTTCTCTGTACATTTATTTAATAGCGGACATGATTTACATTTAATCGGATTTGATTTGTATAATCTATGACCTGTTGGCATAGTTCTTTTAAAAGTAAGTAATTCATCATTCGGGCAAATATAATTATCGTAATATTCATCATAAATAAATTCTTTAGACTTAAATATTCCTGGTTTTCCTTTTGGTCTTGTATATGGCATTGCAGGTACAATTGATTTTTCAAGTAAATAATGAGCGTTGAATGGTGTTTTGTATCCGGAATCTACCGCTAAAGTGATAGGTAACATATTTTTTTCTTCTAATCTTTCAACCATAGGTTTCAACTGTGTACTATCATGAGCATTTCCTGGTGTCACATGGTGATCAATTATAAAACCATTTCTATCTACACAACTATGTAAGCTATACGCAAATTGTTTCTCTCTTTCACCTTTAACATAATAGCCAGCATCTGGATCTGTAGTACTGACTTTCTTGTTTTTAAATTCCTCCTTTTTCTTATTTTTCAAAGGCTTTTTTCCTTGTGATAACCTTTGTTGATTGATTTCATTATTAAGTTCTTCTTGGAAATGTAATGTATCCTTCTTTACAACATGATTAATATATTTATTTTTATTTGCATTAGCTTTTATATGCGTTGAATCAATGAATAATGTTGAGTGGTCAATTAAATTGTTCTTAATCGCAATTTCTAATATTCTCTCGAATATTTGTTCGAACAAGTCAGTATCATGGAATCGTCTTGTATAATTTTTACTGAAAGTACCATAGTGTGGTACTTTATCAAGAAAGCTGAACCCTAAATACCAACGGTAAGCTACATTTGTCTCAATTTCTTTGATAGTCTGTCTCATTGATTTTATGCCAAATAATCTTTGAATAAGTAATATCTTGACTAATATTACGGGATCAATAGAAGGACGCCCGTTATCTAAACAGTATTTATCTTCTACAAGGTCATAAACGAAGTTTAAATCTAATACTTTATCAACTTTTCTTAATAAATGATTTTTAGGTACCAATTCAGAAACAGCAATCATTTCATATTGGTCGTGCTTATCAGTAGATTTATTTAACATAGAATCAACTCCTAAATAAAATTTCATCTATATTATAAAATATTTTGTTAATATTTGGTATTTTTTGCGCTGACTCCTGCGGGAAAAGCATGATTCGAAGACTACAGGCTGAGAACATGCCCGCGGAAAGCATGCGCATAAAAAAATGCCGGCAAAGTCTAAGACTTTGTCGACACTCTGAAAGCACAATTCATTTTGAATTGTGCTTTTTATTATTGTTATTTATCTTTATTATCATAGTCATCATCAATATTTTCAAAAGTATTTTCTTTAGGTTCTTCATACTTTGTATCAATATCTGATGTTTCTTGCTTTCTTACTTTTTTATCTTTTTTTGTTTCTTTTTTGTAAGGATTATCTCCCCATGCTTCAATATTACTAAAGTTTGCACTTAAATTTTCAATTTTAAATACAGGATTTAATTTGCGTTTTCTTTGTGCTCTATAGTCTTTTGCAACTTCAAACACAACTGTAGCAAGTCCGAATAATGCAACTATATTAATAATTGCCATTAATCCCATAAATAAATCAGCTGTATCCCAAACTGTTTGAACTTGAATAACTGATCCTACAAACACCATTCCTACAACTAATATTCTAAAAATAAACATGATGATTTTATTTTTAGTTAAATATTCAATGTTTGATTGACCGTAATAGTAGTTACCTATTATTGAAGAAAATGCAAACATAAATACTGCTATTGTAAGGAATATACCACCAAATTCACCTACATGAGTTGTAAGTGCTTGTTGAGTTACTGCTACACCTTGTTCTGCATCTGGACCAAATTGTAAGTCTGTGTATAGTAACAACATTATAGCTGTTGCTGTACAAATAACCATAGTATCGAAAAATACACCTAATGATTGGATTAAACCTTGTTTAACAGGATGACTTACTGCTGCTGTTGCTGCTGCGTTTGCCGCAGAACCCATACCTGCTTCATTTGAGAATAAACCACGTTTAATACCTTGCATAATAGCAAAGCCCATAGCTCCACCGAATGCTGGATGAAGACCGAATGCACTTTTAACGATATTTTGTATCATTGGCCAAACTTGATCTATATTTATTACTAAAATATAACCAACTAATATGATGTATCCAATTGCCATAATTGGAACAATAAATGAAGATACAGTAGCGATACTTCTAACACCGCCAAATATTACTAATGCTGTAATGACAGCCAAAATAATACCAGTAATGACGTTAGAAAATTCATATTGTTCGTTTAAAGATGCTGCTATAGTATTAGATTGAACTGTATTGAATACAAATGCAAAAGTGACTGTGATTAGTACTGCGAATAAAACACCTAACCATTTTTGTCCTAATCCATGTTCTATGTAATAGGCTGGTCCACCTCTATATCCGCCTTCTTTATCTTTAACTTTATATACTTGAGCTAATGTTGCTTCAAAGAATGCACTTGCTGCACCAATAAAAGCAATGACCCACATCCAAAATACTGCTCCAGGGCCACCTAAAACTATTGCTGTAGCAACACCAGCAATGTTACCAGTACCAACTCGTGAGGCTGCACTAATCGCGAAAGCTTGGAAAGAAGAAATACCTTTTCTTCCATCTTCTAGTGTTTCGGGTTTTTCAAAAATCACTCTAAACATTTCTGGTAACCATCTTAGTTGTACAACTTTAGAACTTATTGTAAAGAAGACACCAGCTAGTAAGAGTAAGAAAATCAAGTTTTGAGTCCAAATTAAATCATTACCCCATTGCACAAAGTCATGAAACCAACTTGGGATATAACTATCAAAATTCTTCAAAGAAATCCCTCAATTCTAATTAATATAATCATAATAAATCGCTATCATGATTTTACCATGTGCGATTAATTATGACTATATATTTTTATTCGATTGCTTTTTCTTCAAAATAAGCACCAATGACTTGTCCAAAATCATTTTCATCAACAATAAATCTACCGTTTGTATATCTTTCACTATAGTTAAAATCTTTCATATTAACTTTCACACGATCTTTTTCTGATAAAATGACACATGATTCATCTTCTGAACTTGTCAGTGCATTGATAATTGAATGTGATTTAGATTTTAATTCTTTTAATATCATTAAACCACGTTGGGCTCTTTTGGCTGGTACAAATTGATCAGCTTTCATTCTTTTCACTGAACCACGATTCGTAATGATTAATACCGATTGATTATCTGGTAATGTATCTGTCATAACAACATTATCATTTTCTTTTAAATTTATAGATTTAACGCCAGCTGCTTTTAATCCAATATCAGACAATTCGTCAGTATCATAAGTTAAACTCATTCCTTTTTCTGTTATAACTGTAATAAGTTCATCTTCAGTAATTTTCAATACAGATACGACCTCATCGTCCCCTTTAAGCTTAATTGCAACTAAAGGTCTCGTAATTCTTGAAGCTTTAAATTTATCATTTGTTGATTTCTTAATCATACCGTTTTTAGTAGCAATAATATAATTAGAATCCTGTTTGAAATCTGTTTCTTTATAAACAGAAATTACTCTCTCATCATCACTTATAGGAATCATTTGTGATATATGTTTACCTAAATCTTTCCATTTTAAGTCAACAATTTCATGTACAGGTATAAATAAATAATTACCTTGAGATGTGAATACAATTAAGGTATCTTGAGTATTCATCTTTTCGTGCATTAATAAGTAGTCTCCATCTTTAAGACCCACTTCTTCAACTCCACTAGCAATATAACTTCTGTTAGATGTACGTTTAATATAACCATCATGTGTTACTGAAACAATTGTTTCTTCGCTAGGAACGAGTATTTCTTTTTCGATTTTAATTTCTGAAATTTTTTCTTCGATTACAGTTAAACGATCATTAGCAAATTCTTTGCGAACAGCTCTTAATTCATTTTTAATAACTTTTAATAGTGTTTTTTCATTTTGAAGAATATCATTAAGTCTCTCTATAGTCTTCTGTAATTCATCAAATTCGTTTTCAAGTGAAACTATATCTGTGTTTGTAAGTCTATATAATTGTAGCATTACGATTGCTTCAGCTTGTTCTTCAGTAAAATCATATTTTTCTATTAAATTTTCTTTAGCGTCACGTTTATTTTTTGATGCCCTAATTGTTTCTATTACTTCGTCTAGAATAGATAATGCTTTAATCAAACCTTCTACAATATGCATTCTCTTTTCAGCTTGTGATAATTCATATTGTGAACGTTTAGTCACAACTTCTTTTTGGTGTTCTACATAACTTTCTAGTATTTGTTTTAATCCTAGTAATTCTGGACGTCTCTTATTAATAGCTACCATATTGAAATGATATAGAACTTGTAAATCAGTATTTTTATATAAGTAATTTAATACACCTTCACTGTTTACATCTTTCTTAAGTTCAATTGCTATCCTTAAACCGTTTCTGTCTGTTTCATCTCGAACTTCAACTATACCTTCAATTTTCTTATCTGCTCGTAGCTCATCTATTTTCTTAACAAGTGTTCCTTTGTTTACTTCAAAAGGTACTTCAGTGACAATAATTTGTTCACGTCCACCTCTAATCGTTTCAATTTCAACTTTACTACGAACTACTATTTTACCTTTACCTGTTTTATAGGCTTTTTTTATACCGTCTAATCCTTGTATAATACCACCTGTTGGGAAATCTGGACCTTTAATATGTTCTATTAATTCATCTATTGTTGTACTAGGTTTATCAATTAATTTCAATGTTGCATCTATTACTTCACCTAAATTATGTGGTGGAATATCCGTTGCATACCCGGCTGAGATACCAGTTGAACCATTTACTAATAAGTTAGGGTATCTAGCTGGTAACACCATTGGCTCCATTGCAGTATCATCAAAGTTTTGTATATGATCTACTGTTTCTTTATCTATATCTTGTAAAAGAACTTCAGCCAACTTACTTAATTTTGCTTCTGTATAACGCATTGCTGCTGGAGGATCATTATCAATACTACCGTTGTTACCGTGCATTTCTATTAGAACATGTCTTAATTTCCAATCTTGGCTCATACGAACCATTGCTTCATAAACAGAAGTATCACCATGTGGATGATAATTACCAATAACATTACCAACAGTTTTAGCACTTTTTCTAAAGTTTCTTTCAAATGTATTGCCGTCTTTATACATTGCAAATAAAATTCTACGTTGTACAGGTTTTAAACCGTCACGTACATCTGGAAGTGCACGGTCTTGGATAATATATTTACTGTATCTACCAAATCTATCACCTATAACATCTTCTAAAGGAAGGTTTTGAATTTGTTCAACCATTAATTAACTTCCCCCTCAATTGATTCTACCTCGTCATCTAATACTTGAATATCATCACTTTCAAGTATACTTTGGTCTTCTTGCATACCAAATTGAACATGTCTTTCAATCCATTCTCTACGTGGTTCTACTTTATCACCCATTAATGTTGTAACTCTACGTTGTGAGCGAACTTCATCATCAATACTCACTCTTATTAATGTTCTCGTTTCTGGGTCCATTGTAGTCTCCCATAATTGATCGGCATTCATTTCACCTAAACCTTTATAACGTTGTAAAGTGAATCCTTTACCAATTTTTTTCATTAATACTTCTAAATCCTCGTCTGTCCAAGCGTACTCAATCTGCTTACTTTTCCCTTTACCTTTTTCTAATTTATATAAAGGAGGTAATGCGATATAGACTTTTCCAGCTTCTAATAACGGTCTCATATATTTAAAGAAGAATGTAAGTAATAACACTTGAATATGGGCTCCATCAGTATCTGCATCGGTCATTATAATTACTTTATTATAATTACTGTCTTCAATACTGAAATCAGCGCCGACTCCTGCTCCGATAGTATGAATAATCGTGTTAATTTCTTCATTTTTAAAAATGTCATCTAATTTAGCTTTTTCAGTATTAATTACTTTACCTCTTAAAGGTAAAATTGCTTGGAATTTACGATCTCTACCTAATTTAGCTGAACCACCTGCTGAATCACCCTCAACAAGATAAAGTTCATTTTTCTCAGTGTTTTTACTTTGAGCTGGTGTTAATTTACCAGACAACAATGTTTCTTTACGTTTATTTTTCTTTCCGTTTCTTGCCTCTTCACGTGCTTTTCGAGCTGCTTCACGTGCTTGAGAAGCTTTAACAGCTTTTTTAAGCAATGATTTTGATAGTTGCCCTTTTTCTTCTAAATAGAAAGGAAGTTGATCAGACATTACTGAGTCCACAGCAGCACGGGCTTCAGTAGTACCTAACTTAGATTTAGTTTGTCCTTCAAATTGTAATAAATCTTCAGGAATTCTAACTGATATGATAGCGGTTAAACCTTCACGAATATCACTACCGTCTAAGTTTTTATCTTTTTGTTTAAGTTCGCCAATTTTACGAGCATATTCATTAAATACTCTTGTAAAAGCTGTTTTTAATGCTGTTTCATGTGTACCACCATCTTTAGTACGTACATTATTAACAAAGCTCAAAATCGTTTCAGAATATTGATCATTGAATTGAAAGCTAATATCTACTTCTATTTGATTAGATTCACCACTAAACATTGCTACATCATGAAGTACATCTTTACCTTCATTCAAATATTTAACAAATTCTTTAATACCATCTTCATAATGGTAAGAAATTTCTCTTGGCTCATCGCCTCTTAAATCGCTTATTTTAATTTTCAATGCTTTCAACAAGAATGCAGACTCTTGTAATCTCTCGCACAGCGTATCAAAATTATAATGTGTAGAAGTCTTAAAGATTTTAGAATCCGGTTTAAAATGAACAGTTGTACCAGTTTTACGTGTTTTCCCCTTTTTCTCTAATGTTGTAACTGGTATCCCACCGTCTTTAAATGTTTGCTTATAAATATAACCTTCTCTATATATCGTTACTTCCAACCATTCACTTAAAGCATTAACTACTGATGCACCTACACCGTGTAAACCACCAGATGTTTTATATCCACCTTGGCCAAATTTACCCCCAGCATGGAGTACTGTAAAAATAACTTCTGGAGTTGGTTTACCAGTCTTATGTAATCCTGTTGGCATACCTCTACCGTTATCCGACACAGATATACTATTATCTTTATGAATTGTCACTTCTATTTCAGTTCCAAATCCATTTAAAATTTCATCAACAGAGTTATCTACTATTTCATATACTAAATGGTGAAGTCCTCGAACATCTGTTGAACCAATATACATTCCGGGTCTTTTTCTAACTGCTTCTAACCCTTCAAGTACTTGTATTGAATCTTCACCATATTGAACTTTTGCTTGTTTATTCAATATTTCTCCTCCTACAAACGTACGTTCGTTTCTTTTACTATACATTAGTTATTTTGTTATAAATCCCTAGAAAATGCAAGCCCTATCCCAAATAGTGGTACAATTTCACTTTACATTATGACCACATTAGCATATTTTTAAATAGTAACCGATAATCAGTTATGGTAAACTATTAGTACCTGCTATCAAAGGAGTGTTTCAATAATGACATTTGTTGTTATTATACTTAGCTACTTAGTTGGATGTTTCCCAAGTGGCCTCGTGTTAGGTAAATTATTTTTTAAAAAAGATATTCGACAATTTGGAAGTGGCAATTTAGGTGCCACAAATACATTTAGAGTATTAGGGAAAAAAGCTGGATTTCTTGTTATGTTTTTAGACATATTCAAAGGTTTCATTGTAGTTTTCTTTCCATTATGGTTTAATGTAGATATTCCTAGTATATTCATAGGTATTTGTGCAGTTATCGGTCATGTATTTCCTATCTTCTTGAAATTCAAAGGAGGTAAGGCTGTTGCCACAAGTGCTGGCGTCATTCTTGCTGTGCACCCATTATTACTCATAACACTAGCATTTATATTCTTTATAATTTTATATTTAACAAAATATGTATCATTATCTAGTATCTTAGCAAGTGTATGTTGTGTAATTGGCGCAATATTCATAGGTGACTTAACTTTCTTCATCGTATCAGTTGTCATCATGATTATTCTACTCGTTAGACATCAATCCAATATCGTAAGAATATTCAAAGGAAATGAACCAAAAATCAAATGGATGTAAAGGAGAATGCACTATGAATTTAGAAATTACTGATAAAGCAATCGAATGGTTTAAAGATGAATTAGAATTCGGTGACAATCAAGCATTAAGATTTTTCGTTCGCTATGGCGGTGAATTTCAATTAAAACAAGGCTTCTCACCAGCTTTTACTGTAGAACCTTTAAGTTCTTCAGAAATAGGCTTTAAAGATGTTAAAAATGACATTCCGTTTTTTATTGATGAAAAAGATTTATGGTACTTTGAAGGTAACGATTTAGTAATTGATATAAACGATAATGGAGAAATTAAATATGAAGTTAAAACTTCAAGATAAACTATAAAAAGCAGATGTATTTCGTTAATCAAGCGAAACACATCTGCTTATTTTTATAACTTACGATCAATACCTTTTTCAGTTTCTTCATGAATTTTCATATACGCTTCATGCCACTCAGGAAAACTTTTATCTAATCTAATCGGTCTATTTGATCCTTTTTTCAAGCAAACATGTGTTGTTGACCCAGTAGAAACAACTTCTCTATTCTCATTTAAAATCTCATAAGAATATATGGATCTGATTGGTGAATAATGTGAAATCCAAGTTTTAATAATAACTTTTTCAGGATAAGTTATTGATTGTTTATACTTAATATTCAAGTCTACTACAGGTGAAATAATACCTGCCTTTTCCATATCTGCATAACTAAAACCAGCTTTATAAATATAGTCTGTTCTTGCAACTTCAAACCATATTGCATAATTGGCATGGTATACAACACCCATTTTATCTGTTTCTGCATATCTTACATCTATTGGTGTTTCACTATAAATCATACTTCTATCCCTCTTTCTAAATTCCTTAACCTAATCATAACACAAATAGAAAAACAACTACCTAAATAAATAGGCAGTTGTTTGAAATTATTAAGCTAATTTGTTTCTTAATACCATTTGTAAAATGCCACCGTGTCTATAGTAATCAATTTCAACTTCTGAATCGAATCTTGCTAAAGCTTCGAATTCAGTTACTTTACCATCTTCACTAGTTGCAGTAACTTTCAGAATATCACGAGGTTTAACACCTTCATGAATATCTACTGATACTGATTCTCTACCTGTTAAACCTAAGCTATCTGCTGATTCACCTTTTTTAAATTGTAAAGGTAATACACCCATCATAACTAGATTTGAACGGTGAATACGTTCGTAACTTTGTGCGATTACTGTTTTAACACCTAAAAGATTAGTACCTTTAGCTGCCCAGTCACGAGAAGATCCCATACCATAGTCATTACCAGCAAATACACATAAGCCAACGCCATTTTCTTGATATTTCATTGAAGCATCAAAGATAGGCATAACTTCTTCTGTTGGCCAATAAGTTGTATATCCACCTTCAGTACCTGGAGCTAATTGGTTTTTGATACGAATATTAGCAAACGTACCTCTCATCATTACTTCATGGTTACCACGACGAGAACCATATGAGTTAAAGTCTCTTATCGCAACGTCATGATCTTGTAAGTACTTACCAGCTGGTGTATCTTTACCAATCGCACCGGCAGGAGAAATATGGTCTGTTGTTACTGAATCTCCAAATTTACCCATTACTCGTAAATCACTTAAAGGTTGAATATCTTCTGGTACTTTAGATAAACCTTCAAAGAATGTTGGGTTTTGGATATAAGTTGAAGTTGGATCAAAGTCATATAATGGTTGATCTGTTGTTTCAATTTGATTCCAAACTTCATTTGATTCAAATACTGATTTGTATTCTTCTCTAAATAATTCAGGTGTAACTACAGAAAGAACTGTATCTTTAACTTCTTCAATTGATGGCCAAATATCTTTTAAGTAGACATCTTCGCCATTTTTATCTTTACCTAATGGATCTTTTTGTAAGTCAATATTTACTGTTCCAGCTAATGCATATGCTACTACTAATTGTGGTGAAGCTAAGTAGTTTGCTTTAACTAAAGGATGAATACGACCTTCAAAGTTACGGTTACCAGATAATACAGAAGTAACAAGTAAATCTTCATCAGCAATTGCTTTTTCAATTTCTGGCAATAAAGGACCTGAGTTACCAATACAAGTCGTACAGCCATAACCTACAAGGTTAAAACCAAGTTCATCTAAATATTGTTGTAAACCAGCATCTCTTAAATAACCAGTTACAACTTTTGAACCAGGTGCTAATGATGTTTTAACGTAATCAGGCACTTTTAATCCTTTATCAATTGCTTTTTTAGCTACTAAACCTGCACCTAACATAACATATGGGTTTGAAGTATTCGTACATGATGTAATAGCTGCAATAGCAATATCACCAGTAGTCATAGAAGTCTTCTTACCATCTGCTAATTCGATGTCTACAGTTTTGTCGAATTCTGATTTATCAAATCCGTGACCTTGGTTACCTGCTGGAGCAGTAACTGAATCTACGAAGGATTCTTTCATATTGCTTAATTTGATTAAATCTTGTGGACGTTTAGGTCCTGATAATGAAGCTTCTACAGTAGATAAGTCTAAATTCACAACATCAGTATATGTTGGTTCTACTTTTTCAGCTTTGAAGAACATATTATTTTCTTTTAAATATTTTTCTACAACTTGTACTTGTTCTTCAGTACGACCAGTTAAACGTAAATAACTTAATGATTCTTCGTCTACTGGGAAGAAACCACATGTTGCACCATATTCAGGCGCCATGTTAGCAATTGTTGCTCTGTCTGCTAAAGGTAATTTTTCAACACCAGGACCAAAGAATTCTACAAATTTACCTACTACGCCTTTTTTACGTAATTCTTCAGTAACACGTAAAGCTAAGTCAGTAGCTGTTGTACCTTGAGGCAATTCGTTAGTTAATTTAACACCAATTACTTCTGGAACTGGGAAGTATGAAGGTTGTCCTAACATACCAGCTTCGGCCTCAATACCACCAACACCCCAGCCAAGTACGCCAATACCATTAATCATAGTAGTATGAGAGTCAGTACCTACTAAAGTATCAGGATATGTTACAAGTTCATTATTTTCTTCTCTTACATGTACAACATTTGCTAAATACTCTAAGTTAACTTGATGAACAATACCTGTAGCTGGTGGAACAGCACGGTAGTTGTCAAATGACTTCGTTGCCCAGTTTAAAAACTGATAACGTTCAATATTACGTTCAAACTCTAATTTCATATTCATTTCTAATGAATTAGGTAAAGCGTAACTATCAACTTGTACAGAGTGGTCAATTACTAAATCAACAGGAACTTCAGGGTTAATTTTAGAAACGTCTCCGCCAACATCATCCATCGCTTTACGTAATGAAGCTAAATCTACTACTGCAGGTACACCTGTGAAATCTTGTAAAATAACACGTGATGGTTTAAATGGTACTTCTGCATTTTCATCGTTAGATTTACCCCATTTAGCTAAATTCATGATGTGTTCTTCTTTTATTACACGTCCGTCAAATTGTCTTAATACTGATTCTAATAATACGCGGATAGAATATGGTAATTTATCAACATTAGATAATCCTAATTCGTCTAACGTATTCAAGCTATAAAACGTGTAAGTTTTACCGTTCAATTCAAAAGACTTTTTAGATTGTTCTTTTAAACTTGAGCTCATTTTTGTTCCCCCTTTAAAATTGTGCAAGTTAATGCTTCATATACAATTGTATAATCAATACTTTAGTAAAACAATACATTACACTTAAAAATAAGTATATTTATCATTCAAGTTTATGATATGGAACTATAAGTTTTACTTATGTATATTTAATTATACATAATAATTAGTTATTAAATGATAATGATTATCAACTATAGTTGAATATAAGTAATCGATTTCATTAAACATATAAAAAAGCTTCAAAGTCATAATACTGACTTTGAAGCTTTTCTTTTACGTTATATGAGAAGTGTATAACTTAATCTTCCATTTCTCTTTCTAAACGTCTTTGTTCTTTTAATTCTTGTTCATACTCACGTTTAGATTTTTCTACATATTCTTTCATACGATGTTTGTTAGGCGTGATAGATAATCCAAGATATTTTCTTTCTTGGTTAGCATCTTTATAAAACGCAACGATCATCATTATTATTATGAAACTGAATGGGAATGCCGATATAATCGCGGCGGATTGTAAAGCACCTAATCCTGTATCTCCACCAGAAAGTAATAAGATAAATGCGATTAATGATTGAGCAATACCCCATACGATTTTCACTGTTCCAGATGGTTCTAGTGATCCGTATGTTGTTTGCATACCTAATACGAATGTAGCTGAATCGGCAGAAGTTATAAAGAACGTACAGATTAAAGCTAATGCTATAACTGATAAGATTGCACCCATTGGTAATTCATTGAATACACCAAAGAGTTGCGTCTCTGTCGTCATTTCGAATACTTTTGGTGTTGACTTACCTACTTCAATACCTGTAACGCCAAATACACTAAACCAGATAAAGCTAATAATCGTTGGAACAAGCATAACACCTGAGATAAATTCACGAATAGAACGTCCTTTAGAAACGCGCGCTATGAATATACCTACGAATGGACTCCAACTCATCCACCAACCCCAATAATATAAAGTCCATGTATTTAACCATTCACCTTTTTGAGGATTAAGTGGTGCTACATCGAAACTGTTGAATAAGAATGTATCTAATAATGCACCTGTTGAAGAAGTAAACATATTTAATATAAGTATTGTAGGTCCAATTATTAATGTAACAATTAATAATAATGACGCTAATACAATATTTAAGTTACTTAAATATTGAATACCTTTACTCAAACCACTCCATGCACTCATTAAGAATAAAATTGTAACGATGACAATAATAATACCTTGAATGACAATATTATTTGGAACTCCAAATAAATATTCTAAGCCACCATTGATCTGTAAAGCACCCATACCTAGTGAAACTGCAACCCCAACTACTGTTGCAAATACTGATAACACATCAATGATTACTCCTATAGGTCCATCAACTTTATTACCTAAAATAGGTCTTAATGTTTTTGATAATAAACCTGGTTCACCTTTTCTAAATTGAGAGTATGCTAATGCTAAAGCTACTACTCCATAAATTGCCCATGCATGAAAACCCCAATGTAAGAACGTAGATCTCATTGATTCAGTCATTGCAGCTTTTGTTTCTGGATCTGCATTTGGTGGTGAAACAAAGTGAGACATAGGTTCTGCTGCACCATAGAACACTAGTCCTATACCCATACCAGCACTAAATAACATTGCAAACCATGAAATTGTGTTAAATTCTGGTTTGTCATGAGGTTTCCCTAGTTTTAGTTTACCGATAGGGCTAAAGATAATAAATACACAGAAAAATACCATTCCGATAGTAATAATCATGTAATACCAACCGAAATATTTAGATATCCATGCACTTATGTCCGCTGTAATACTTCCAAATTGAGTTGGAAATATAGCACCGAGTGCAACAATAATTGCTACAACAATTGCACTAATAGTAAATACATTAGAAACTTTTTTACCATTTGGGTGTGTTGGAACATTTGACATTAAAATTCTCCTTTCGAATTTACAAACTCGTAATTATGTATTCCCGTTTTAACTGTTTGTAATCCATTTAATTTAAATAAATTAATATTTAGAAAACAGCAACATTCATCACTTTAACAAATATTACACTTAAAATCAAATTGACTATTTCAATTTTTTACAGTTTAATGTATGATAATGTCGATGAGGAGGTGTTTAATATGTCATTATTAAAGGAATTTAAAGACTTTGCTTTGCAAGGTAACGTTCTAGATTTAGCAATCGCCGTTGTTATTGGTGCTGCCTTTAACAAAATTGTTACGTCATTAGTAGAAAACGTCATTATGCCACTTATTGGTTTAATTTTCGGAGAAGTAGACTTTGCTGAAAAATGGTCTCTTATGGGAATTAAGTATGGTTTATTCATACAATCAATTATAGACTTCATAATAGTTGCTTTCGCTTTATTCATCTTTATCAAAATTGCAAATACTGTAATGAAAAAAGGTGAAGAGGAAGAAGAAATTGACGAGCAAACTGTATTACTTACAGAAATTCGCGATGCATTACGTGAAAAATAAGTTCTACATATTACCAATTAAAAACCACACATTTATCGAAATGTCTCGATAAATGTGTGGTTTTCTTAATTATAGTTAATCTTCAATTGGACCTTCTTCAACTAAAGTCTTCACATCTGCTACTATTTCTGATTTAGGAAACTTTTTATCCCCTGCATCTTGACCACTATATGATTTAATTATCTTACCATTTTGATCAATTAAATAGAAACTCGTACCATGTGTTACTTGTGTACTCCCTTTTGGAGGTGGTGCTACTATCGATTTAAAGTTATCTTCTGCATATTGCTTAATAAACTTGAAATCGTAATTTGTAAGTAATGTCCATTTATTTGCAGGTACATTATATTGTTTAATATATTCTTTCAGCTTCTTAGGTGTATCATTCTCAGGATCTACACTAAAACTAATTACACCATAATCCTTTACCCCATCTTTTTCTAATTCATCTATAACTGTGCTCATATTATATGACATAGGTGGACAAACTGTTTCACAATTTGTAAAAATAAAATCAGCTATATAAACTTTACCCTTAATGTCTTTCTGTGAAAATTTATCCCCATTTTGGTCAGTAACATTAAAAGACTGCATTTTATTGCCAAATTGACTGTCTGGCTCAATTGCATTATTACTACATGCACTCGTAATTAGCATAATACTTGCAATTAAGCACAAAAATATTCCCTTTTTCATCGTAACACTCCCATAACTCTGTTAGTTAAAATATATCAAATAAAATTCTTAACTTAAATACGTATTTTGAACTATTTATGTCTTTGATGTGTCAATTAGTTTTCATTAAAGGATGTAGTACTTAAAAATCCATTCTTATTAACATTTAAAATTGTTGGTATTCTCGTCTTTAATTCTGAAACATGTGAAATGATTCCTACTAATCTTCCAGACATTTGTATATTCACTAAAGTATCTAAAGCAGTTTCTAAAGTTTCAGAATCTAATGTGCCGAATCCCTCATCAATAAACATAGATTCCAAATGTATTGCACCCGCTTCTTGTTGTACAACATTAGACAACCCTATTGCTAATGATAACGAAGCTTGAAAAGTCTCACCACCTGATAAGGACGTAATATGCCTAGTTCTATTTGAAAACCTATCAAACACTTCTATCTCCAAACCACTTAGTCCTTGTGACTTTTCTTTTTTACGTACAAGTTGATATCTATTGTTAGTCATTTTAAGAAAATGTCTATTAGCATTATCTAAGATATGATTAAAATAATAAATTAATACATAGTTTTCTAAAGACAGTTTCTGACTATTTTTACCGTTCATTATTCTTGAAAGTTCAATTAATTCTTCTTGATCTTGTAAATCATTTTCAATTTTCTCAACAACTTGTCGAATAGCAATTATTTTTTGCTTGTTTTGATCAATTTTCAGTTGAAGCTGATTCATCTGTTTAACAATAACTGTTAATGCTTCTTTAGCTTCAGTTAATTTACTTTCTGTTTCTGAAGTATCTGCTCTTTCTTTATCTTGAACTTTTTTACTTAATTCCTTCACTATCGCTTTTACTTCTATATATCTTTTGTCATATTGATTAATTTTTTCTTCATACTCGTCAATATGCTTAACTTGTTGAAGTAATTCATCTAATTGTTCATACGATGCAATATTATGTTTGGTCATCTCAGTATTTAAATAATCCGTTGCTAATTTAATTTGTTCTTCAATCATAGATTTACGTTCACTAACAGTTGCTATTTTCATTTGAAGATTTTGCTTTTTTTCATTAAATTTTTCAAGTTGAACAGTTAATTGATTCAACTCATTATCATAAGCCTTAATTTCTATTGCATAAAAGTCTGATTGCTTCTCAAATTTATTTACAGTATCAAATCCAGTTTCTTGTTTAAAGTAAGATAAATCATTCTCATATTTAGATATTAGATGCTTTATGTTGTTTAATTGTAATTCATTATTTGTTATTTTCTTTTCAACATCATATTTGTCATTTTTAAATCTTTGTATTTGTTGCTTTGTCTCTCTATAAATTTGTAACTCATTTACTAATTTATCAATATGTTCAGTTGTATGATTTATTTCTGTTTGAGTATCTGTAATATTTTCTAATTTATTCAATTGTTCGTTGGTTATATTTAATCTTTCGTTATATGATGTTATCTTATTGTTGATTGCATGTAGATTACGTTCAACTTCTAATTGTTGTTCTCTTTCTTTTTTCAAACTATTAAAATCAACATTTCCATTAATAGACTCTATGATTGATCCACATACAGGACAATCATCACCTTGATGGACATGTTTTTGTATTTTTAAAATTTCATCTTCAACATTTAAAATATCAAACTGTGACTTTTCATTCAACTTTACTTCAAATTGTGTTTTTTCTTTTTCTAGATGAGTTAATTGACTAGTATATTCTTTTTGTTTATCCAACAACTCCAACTTTTCACTATATTGCTTTTGTTTAGTTTGTAGTTCTTGTAAGTTAAGCTTCAATGTTTCTTGTTCTTTAATTTTATCTTGTTCTTCCGACTCATCGTAATGAGTACTTTCTAGTTTACTTTTTAATGTTTCGATTTCGTGCTTATCTTTATCTATTAACTTATTCAAATTCTTTTGTTCTTCTATTATGTTTGGAAATTTAGTTTCCGCTTCTATATATTTATTTAAACTTAATTTAATATGATTTGTATTTTGAACAAATTGACGAAACTCGTTTATTCTCTCACTATTTCTGTTTAGTTGTTCAATTCTTTCAGTTATCTCATTTAAGTTAGTTGTGTTCGATTCTATGCTTTGTTGAATTTCTTCTTCTTGTTTTACTTCATTATTTAAAGAATGTTCTTTATCTCTCAATTGATTATACTGGTACGTCATATTTTGAACAGTCTTTAAATACTTTAATTGTTTTCTAAGATCATTTATTTTTGACTCATCTTTTTTTAATTCATCTAATATCTCTTGTTTTTCAAGTAAAGTATCAAAGGTTTCATTTAATGCTTTATCTTGTTTTAATATTTTTTCTATTTCATTAACTTGTTGTTCCTGTTTAGCTTTCTCTACCATTGATACTTCTAAATTTTCATGTCCGACTTTTTCATATAAATCTAATGAGTTTAATATCACCTCATAGCGATGTCCTTCAATTGTCTTTATATCTATAAGTTGTTCATTTTCAAAGTCATGCATGTCATTCATATATTGTGATATTTTTTGATAATGGCTTTCTATTAATGCTAATTCTTTTTTCATTTCTAATTCTAATTGATCTTGTAATTCTTCAAATCTATCACTATCAAATAACGTTCTAAGTATACTCCGTTTATCTGTACTATTTGATACTAAAAACTGTTTGAATTCTCCTTGTGGAAGTATGAGTATTTGTCTAAATTGCTTCACATTCATATGTAATAACTGTTTCAAGTAATCATTACTTGTATTTATAGACTTCGTTTCTAAATTCCATTTATCATCTATTTTTTTGTACACTTCTACAGTTGCATTCGAAGGATTTTTATTGCCTTCTTTTATATATTTTACTGTTCTAGTAATAAGATACTCGTCACCTTTAATTTCAAATTCAAATTGTACCTTAGTTGGTAACTTCGGATCTGCAAAGTGACTTCGTAAATCTACTTCTTCTCTAGATTCTGTTGATGTTTTGCCAAACAGTGCATAAACCATTGCATCGAAAATCATCGTTTTACCTGATCCTGTCTTTCCACATATCAAGAAAAGCTGAGATTTAGATAAATGTCTAAAGTCTACTTTCTCATCTATAAATGGCCCAAAATATTGCATATTTAATGATAAAGGTCTCATATTATTCATTCGCTCCTTTATTCAGATGACTTTCTAACAGCTGAATGACTTTATCTTTCTTAATTCCTTCTAACGTTTCTTCAGTCACATGTTTATAAAATGATTCAATAATTTCAATATCGCTTAATGTATGTACATCCACATCTATCTCATCTTGCGCAACTTCATAATCTATTCTTGAAATTTGTAATGTATTTGGATAAATATTTCTAATCTTCATAAGAGGATCAGTAACATGGTCCATATCCGTTAATTTAAAATGAAAATAATCCTCATTATTTTTAACTTCAATTTTCTCATGAATCACATCTTCGTATCTTGCCTTAATGACATGAAATGAGCGTCTTGGTTCAATCGGAATAAATTTCTGTTTAAATGCTTTGTTATCAATCTCAAACAAACGATAACCTTTTGCTTGATTTGCCTCTGAAAATGAATATTGCATTGGTGTGCCTGAATAAAATATGAAATCTGATTTGATAGCAAATGGATGGTGCAAATGACCGAGTAGAACTGCGTCAAAAGCATTAAATGTATTTGCAGTAACTGTTTCAATCGTACCTATTGAGAGCGGTCTTTCAGAGTCTGATGATTCACCACCTGCTACGAATAAATGTCCAACTAATATATTGGTCTCATCTTTGTTCATAACTTGTTCCATTTCACTCATAATATATTCAGTCGCTTCTTGATGCGTATGGATAGTCTTAACATCAAATACATGCTTTACATCTGCTGGTGTAAAATAAGGCATAACATATATATTGATACCCTCCATAGAAATAGGTGTCATTAAGTCGTCATATCCCGTAATGATTTTTAATCCTGTTTTTTCAAACCATCTCTCACCATAGTTAAGACGTTCTTTGCCATCATGATTCCCACTTATCGCAATAATTGGTATTTTAAGTTCTAAATTAATCATCGATAAAGCATCTTCAAGAACAACCATTGCTTCTTTATTAGGATAGTGTAGGTCGTATAAATCACCACTAATCACAACTACATCTGGATCGTGTTCTTTAATTGCATCAAATAATTTATTGAGGATAAACTTTTGGTCTTCTATTAATGATTGGCCATTGATTATTTTGCCTATATGCCAATCAGCAGTATGTAATATTTTCATTATATTGCTCCTTTGCAAATATTTGTTAGACAGGTTGAAAAGCTTCATTTATACTTAGTTTAAGGAGTGATTTCATTGAGTAGCGCATTTATATTTTTTATAGTATTATGGTGCATTGTATTTATATCGTTACTTGCAATCGGTGGATTCTTTATGTTTCGTAAATTCTTAAAGCGCATGCCTAAAGATAACGGTATGAGCGAATTAGATTGGCAAGATTATTATATTCATAAAGCCCTTCCTTTATGGAATGACGAAGCTCGTAGTTTATTAAATGAATTAGTTTCACCAGTACCAGATTTATTTAGAGATGTTGCTAAAGAAAAAATAGGTGGACGCATATCTAAAATAGCTTTAGAAGAACATGCTACAACAATTGAACTCGATCATATTATGCGAGGTTATATCATAGCAACTCCGAAAAGAGATCACAAATTTATGAAGAAAAAACTAACAGAACTTAATATTGATTATACACCATATTTAAATTTGTTCGAATTAGCAGATGATGAAAAAAACAAATTTTCAATCTTTGATCATAAAGAAGAAATCTCTAAAGCAAAAACAAAAACGCACACTCAGTAATTGAGTTGTGCGTTTTTTTAATTAACTAAAGTCTTTTGATCTCTTAGTTTTTTATATTTTACAAACATTGCTATTCTCCATGGCACAATCATGCTAAATGCCAACAAGAAAAACATGCCCGCTAATTGACCTGGGTCAATAGAATCACTCAAAAAGAATTTCCCTACACTTCTGATTATCAGTAAAGTAATTAAAATAACAGGGAACAGTTTAGAGCGTTTCATATATATTTCTGATCCTTTAATCTCAAAATTGGATGTAAAAATAAGAAACAATGAAAAGAATAAACCAACTAAAATGGCTTCTATAATTTCTTGACCATTCAATCTAAAATATGGAACAACATACATTAGAGCACCTGTAGCCATAAAAAATGGCGGTAGTACAATTTTTTTAGTGTTAGTCGGATAATTTTGAGCTTTCATTCTAACAACTATAACTGCTAAACCCATTAAAGCTGCTATTATAAATGAAAAAAGCAAATACATATCTAAAACCCCTTATTAGTACGAAATATCATTTATGGTTATTCCAAACCTAAAGATTGGAAGAATATCGTTATCTCTGTTAATAAATCAAAGAATAACAGAATCCCCATAATTATCATAATTATACCACCAAACTTCATGATAGCAACATTGTACTTTTTAATAATTTGTAATTTTGTTATAAAGAAAGTTAGTATAAAGAATGGAATACTAAATCCTAGTACATATAGTAGCATATATAATAATGCTTGTGATGAATTAGTAGCTGCCAATGTTCCAATCGCTGCGATAATTGGTCCGTTACATGGTGTCCAACCTGCCGCAAATGCCATACCAATTAAAAACGTACCAACAAAACCTGAAGGCTTCGCTTTAAAATTAATTTTACGATCTTTCATTAAAAATTGCGGTTGGAATACGCCTAATATAATAAGTCCAAATACAATTATTACAATTGCACCAATTTGTCTTATTAAAGTTTGATAATTTATTAACATACCTGATATGTAACCTATGCCCATTCCTAATATCATATAAATACAACTAAATCCTAATAAAAAGATGATTGTATGTAATATTGCATTTCGGCTAAGTCCTTTATTCTTCAAATCATCATAACTCATTCCAGTTATATATGAAACAAATGCAGGATAGATTGGCAATACACAAGGAGAAACAAAACTTAATATGCCTGCACCAAATGCTACAAATACTGTTAATTCCACAATAGCTCTCCCCCTTACTCTTAATTCTATTTTATCAAATAACAAATAAGTTAAAACACTTTTATTTGAACAATCAGTGAAAACTCAAGATAAAAAGCCAATTACACAATCAAAGTGTAACTGGCTTTTAAAAATATCACGATTATACGTTTTATTTTTACTTATGATTAATATAAGACTATTTAATTTTTTGATCCATATTCTTATTCATCATTGTCATCATTTGGTTGATTTTCTTTTGAGATGGTTTTTGACCCATTTGCATCATCATCATACGTAGCATTTCTTCGTTAATTGGTGGGTTCTTTTTCAAGTAATCCATCATATATTTACGTGCAAGGAAGAATCCAATTGCAAGCCCACCGATTAATGCCACGATGATTAATAATATAGCTAACCATGTTGCCATTATTTCACCCACTTTCTGTATCCTATAAAAGTTTACTAAATTCATTACATTTTATCAAGACGAAACTTAATGTTTCAAAATAAAAAGCCTCAGCCAAATTTCTTGGATGAGGCTTTTGTTGAATAATTAGAAGCTTAATACTTGGTTTAATACATTTTCTTTAGTAAATCCGTATTTTTCTACTACTAAGTCACCAGGAGCACTAGCACCGAATGTATCGATACCAATTACTTTACCTTCAAGACCTACATATTTATGCCAACCTAGAGAAGATGCCATTTCAATAGCGACACGTTTAGTGATTGAAGGAGGTAATACAGAAGATTTATATTCTGCATCTTGTTGATCGAATGCATTCCAGTTCGGTAATGATACTACTTGTACACCTTTACCTTGTGCTTCAATATCTTTTGCTGCATCTACAGCAAGAGAAACTTCTGAACCAGATGCTATTAATAAGTACTCAGGCTCAATTTCAGAGCGATATACTACATATCCGCCTTTACGAACGCCTTCTTCTACTACTGATTCTTCAACATCTAAAGCTGTTAAGTTTTGTCTAGTTAAAACTAATGCTGTAGGAGTTGAATCTGATTCTAGTGCAACTTTCCATGCTACTCTTGTTTCGTTACCATCTGCTGGACGAATTAAATTCAAGTTAGGAATTGCTCTTAAACCTGCTAATTGTTCAACTGGTTCATGCGTTGGTCCGTCTTCACCTACTGCGATTGAATCATGTGTGAATACGAATGTTGAAGGTACTCCCATGATTGCTGAAAGACGAACTGCTGGTTTCAAGTAATCACTGAATACGAAGAATGTTGCACCATATGGTTTAACACCACCATGTACTGCCATACCATTGACTGCTGCAGCCATTCCAAATTCACGAACACCGAACCAGATGTTACGACCTTCTGGAGTTTCGCTATCAAAATCAGCCTCATCTTTAACGTTTGATTTATTTGATGAAGCTAAATCAGCTGATCCACCGAAAAATGCAGGAACTGATTTACTTAATGCTTGAATTACTTCTCCAGAATCAGCACGTGTAGCACTACTATTACCAGGTTCATAAACAGGTAAATCTTTAGCGTAGTCTGCAGGTAATTCATTAGAGATAGCTTGTTTAAATGCTTCACCTAATTCAGGATGTGCATTTGTATACGCTTCAACTAATTTATCCCATGCTGTTTCAGCTTCGTTAGCACGAGTTAACATTGTTTCACTAAATACATCGTAAACTTCTTGTGGCACATTAAATCGTTTTGAAGGGTCTAAACCATATGATTTAAATGCAAGTTCGCGTTCTTCTGCACCTAATGGGTTACCGTGAACACCATTAGTACCAGCTTTATTTGGAGAACCATAACCAATAATTGTTTTTACTTCAATCATTGTAGGACCATCTAATTTTTTAGCTTTAGTTATAGCTTTATCAATTGCTTCTAAGTCATTACCATCTTCGACTAAAATATAACTCCAGCCGTATGAAGTAAATCTTTCTTTAACATTTTCAGAAAATGCTTTATTTAAATCACCATCTAATGAAATATCATTAGAGTCATATAATGTAATTAATTTATCAAGTTTTAAATGACCAGCTAATGAAGCAGCTTCATGAGAAACACCTTCCATTAAATCGCCATCACTTGCTAATACATATGTGTAATGATCTACTACATCATATTTTTCTTTATTGAATTTACCAGCTAAATGTTTTTCAGCCATTGCCATACCAACACTCATAGCAAAACCTTGTCCTAATGGTCCAGTTGTTACTTCAACGCCATCAGTATGGTTAAATTCTGGATGTCCAGGTGTTTTTGAATCCCATTGTCTAAAGTTTTTCACTTCTTCAAGTTCTAAGCTACCTGAAACATGTAATAAACTATATAATAATGCTGATCCGTGTCCTGCAGATAATACAAAACGATCTCTATTAAAGTAATTCTTAGACTGAGGATTAAAATTTAAATGCTTAGTCCATAATGTATATGCCATTGGTGCAGCACCCATAGGTAAACCAGGGTGTCCTGAGTTAGCTGCTTCAATAGCATCTATACTTAAAGCACGAATTGAATCTACTGCAAGTTGATCTTTTTCATTAAACATAAATGTAGTCTCCTTTATTCTTGTAATCCCTTTTCATTATACATGAAAAAAATTCGAAAATTAATTATTATCTCTTAATTTATATTTATTTCCTAATATTATTATTTTTTTGAATTTCTTTCACTTTATCTGGCGTAACATCATTACCTTCTGGATCGATAATTTTTGTACTTTCTATCGTACTTTTAAAGTTACCTCGAAATGCTTGTAAATATTCAGCTCGCAATTTAGTCTGTTCTTTCGCTTCTGATTCCGACAAACCTTCTGTCTTCTTTTTATTAGCGAGTTCATTGATTCTATCTATTTTTGCTTTATCTAACATATTATCCCCACTTTCTACATACATAAAAGATACCAAAAAATACGAGTAAATCCAAATGGATTTACTCGTATTTTTCAATTATTCTATAGACCCTATTAATGTATTTGAATTAGTTAAATGATTAGGTTGTTTATCTTCATGTTGTTTAATTTGATGATCTGTCATCTCGTACGTCTGTTCTGTTGTATAGATATCACTCGACTGTGCTAAATATAAATATCCTATTAATAGAGTCATTAAGAATACTGCCAAATATACTAATACCGTCTTCTTTATTGTAATTGTCATACTCAATTCCTCCTAGAACGTTTGTTTGTATTTTTATAATAACAGAACAACTGTTCGTAGTCAATAAAAATACGAACAAATGTTTGTTCGAAGGAAACGTATGTGCTATAATATGATTAAATAATTAATTGGGAGCGTGCGACTATGAAAGAATTAACTAAACGTCAATCTGAAATATATCAATTCATCAAACATATAGTACAAACGAAAGGGTATCCACCTAGTGTTCGTGAAATTGGTTTAGCAGTTGGCCTTGCATCAAGTTCTACAGTACATGGTCATTTATCTAGATTAGAAGAAAAGGGATATATCAAACGTGACCCAACTAAACCTCGTGCAATTGAAATAACTGAAACTGTTGGAGAGAACATCAATCAAGAGAATACAATTCACGTACCAGTTATAGGTAAGGTTACAGCAGGTATTCCAATTACAGCTGTTGAAAATGTCGAAGAATACTTCCCATTACCTGCACATTTTACTTCTACACATAATAGCAACATCTTTATTTTAGATGTAATTGGCGATAGTATGATAGAAGCTGGCATATTAGATGGAGATAAAGTTATTGTTCGTAGCCAATCCATTGCTGAGAATGGCGATATCATTGTCGCTATGACAGAAGATGATGAAGCAACTGTTAAACGCTTCTATAAAGAAGAAAAGAGATATAGACTTCAACCTGAGAATAATACAATGGAACCAATTTACTTAGATAATGTAACAGTATTAGGTAAAGTAGTAGGATTATTTAGAGAGATGTAATAATACAAAAAAGGAGATGCAAATGCATCTCCTTTTTTTCATATTCCCGTTATCGAGTTCTTTTTGCTAATGTCATATTAATTATGAAACATCTTTTTTATTTAATAATTCTTTAATACGTTCTAATACATCTAAATCTTTACGTTTTATTTCTTTACTTTCCATGTAAAACTTCCCCTTTAATTGTTATTCCACCAATCAAATTATTAGAAACAACATGTGTTAAACATTTAAGGAAATATGAAATAATGACTTATCTCGATATAATTATATCAAAGTTGCTAAGATAAAATCTGCTTTTATCTTTGTTCTATTGCTGTGTGATGTAGTTTTCCGTCCAATAAGGCTGTAAATCTTCGCCTATATCAACACCTACACCTAACTCTTTATAATCTTTATTTAAAATGTTCTTTCTGTGTCCCAGTGAATTCATAAGACCATGATGTGCATAAACACTACTTATTTGACCATATGCTAAGTTTTCACCTGCTGTTATATAATCAAAGCCATCATTGTCTAATCTGTCAAATGGAGATAAACCTTGTTTATTTGTATGATCAAAATAATCATTATCAACCATATCTTGACTATGCTTTCTTGCAGTCTGACTCACATTTTCATTATAAGATAATGTAGGTAAGTCAAATTGAACACGTTCAGCATTAACAAGATCAAAGTTTTGTAATTCTAATGCGATTTTATAATCATCAGATGCTGCATGATATTGGTTCGTACGTTTATCTTCAGTTGATGATGCAATTTGCATTATACCTTTAATTTGATTATTCTCATGTTTATCATAAAAAACGGTTGTATAGATATTATCAAATTTGAAAACATCGTAATCTTCATCATTTTGAATGAGCTTCACTTTATCTTTATTTATTTCTTTTTCTGGTTCACCAAGAATCGAACGAACCTTTTCCTTGTTCATTTTACTTGTGATACCTTTTTGGGATGTTATTAAGTCTTGGTTCGTATATAAACCTGTTACTTTGTCATTATCATAACTTACCATTACAAATTCATGATAATCATTATGATATACATGCCATTTCTCGTTATACTCATTAGCGGTTATCCGCTTAGGTTTGCCAAGTTTCTTTTCAACTTCACTTTTTGTTTGATTGATTTGAATATTATTAATCGCAAACTCTTGGTCATTTGGTGTCTTAAGTTCAACTTTGCTTGTTGACTGTTCATGTTGCAGTCCTTGTTGAACATTCAATACTTTTTGTTGAATTTGTCTAGATAAATCTGATTCAGGGACAGGCTTGATAAGTGTTATAAATAACAATAATAAAAATAAATAAAATACTTTTTTCAAGTCGTCACCTCACCTATATTTAGTCGCGGTCACCATTAAATATTGAATTTCGAACAATTACGTAATCCACTTTAGTGATAGAATGCAAGTCTTTTCCACCTGCATATGAGATTGAACTTTGTAAATCTTGTTCTATCTCTACTAAAGTATCTTTTAAAGAGCCTTTATGTTCTACAAACATTTTTTTACCCTCAACGTTTTTACGTTCACCTTTTTGAAATTCTGATGCACTACCAAAATATTCTTTATATAATTTGCCTTCTAATTCAACTGTTTCACCTGGTGATTCTTCATGTGCAGCAAACAATGAACCAACCATTACCATGCTTGCACCAAATCTAATTGATTTTGCTATGTCACCATTTGTTCTAATTCCACCATCAGCAATCATAGGTTTTCTAGCAGCTTTACTACATGAATTAATAGCAGCTAATTGCCATCCACCAGTGCCGAATCCAGTTTTAATTTTAGTGATACATACTCTTCCTGGTCCGATTCCTACTTTAGTAGCATCAGCGCCAGCATTTTCTAACTCACGAACACCTTCAGGAGTACCTACATTACCAGCAATTACAAATGTTTCTGGTATATGTTGTTTGATGTGTTTAATCATTCTAATAACTTGTTCAGAATGACCGTGTGCTATATCTATTGTTATATATTCAGGAACAAGCCCCTCATTAGATAGTTGTTCAACAAAAGTATATTCAGTGTCTTTTACACCTAC
The DNA here is from genome assembly GCF_022386375.1 of Mammaliicoccus sp. K-M42. Lineage (NCBI taxonomy): Bacteria > Bacillati > Bacillota > Bacilli > Caryophanales > Staphylococcaceae > Mammaliicoccus > Mammaliicoccus sp. K-M42. Next base: position 108,606 of record NZ_JAJNIS010000002.1, read on the forward strand.
AGATATAGATGCAAATAAGTTTTGACTTTGCATTTTTTTGATAAATGGAATACGTGCTTCCTCATCAAAACGATGCATGATATAAAAATAATCATTACTAGCAAACCACTCAGCTAGTTCTTCATTCATAACTGTTTGCATGTTAGCGGGTACTACCGGTAATTTAAATGTTTTTGGACCGAATTTAACAGTAGTATCGCATTCTGAGCGACTTTCTACTATACATTTATTTGGTATTAATTGTACATCTTCATAATCAAAAATTTTCATATCAATGACCTCTTTCAAATCTATTAATAATAATCCAATAGTTACTATACATGGTTAGTTGGTAAAAGTAAACGAAAACTGACTATATTTATTATTTATTTAATGCTTTATCAAGCGTTTTTATATTTTTCTCCATTAAAGTTTGGTACGAAATATTTTTCTGCTTATTTTCTTTTTTAGTTAACACTTCTAAATTGTGGAATTTCAGCGGTTTACTATTAGTATCTTTCTTTATTATATCTGTAATTTTAGAACTTACATTTTGCTCATACAATATATATGGTGTTTTTGCTTGATTAATATTTTTTATAATTTCCAAAATTTCTTTTTGACTTGGTTCTTCATTATTCATACCTGTTACACCCGTTTGTTTAAAATGGTATCTATTTGCTAGGTAACCTAAAGAATCATGAGAGATAAATATTGTATCTCTTTTCGGACTTTCCGTAACGGTCTTTAATTTATGATCTATTTCTTCAATATCCTTAATTAACTTCTTATAATTATTCTCATAATCATTTTTATGGTCTGGATCTTTTTGGACAAGCTTATTCTTAATCGATTTAGCTGCTTCTTTATTTGCAATTGGATCTAGCCAAATATGTGGGTCCTGCTTATTTTCTGGTTCTTCTTTATGGTTATGTTCTTCCCCATGCTCGTGATGATGTTCTAAAATATCATTACCTTTTAAATTTGGAATAGCTTCTAATTTATATTCTTTATTTTTAATGGTAGAACTTATCTTTTTTGCCACAGGATCAAGTTCTTTAGAAGAAAATATAAAAAGGTCACTTTTAGCAACATTGATCATTTCTTTTTGAGTTGGTTCATAATTATGTAAATCTGTACCACTTGGATATATTGAATCTACTTCAACATGTTCTCCTCCAATTTGTTTAGCAAAACTTTCATATGGATAATTTGTAGCATAAATTTTTAATTTATCATTTTTAGAGTTTTGATTCCCACAACCTGATACGACTACCAAAATTGCAAGCATCATAAAAATCATTTGATATATTTTTTTCATCTAATAACTCCTAAATAAGTATTTTCATTAATTATAACAATATACGCTTTTAAACATAATATCGCAATCTTACTGAAACAAAATTTTACATATTGATAACAAATTTAAAATATGATAAAGTTATAAAGCGTAATGATTACTAAATAGAAAGGCTGATGAACATGCGTGTTAATATCACGTTAGCATGTACTGAATGTGGCGATAGAAATTATATTTCTACTAAAAACAAACGTACTAACCCTGAACGTATTGAAATGAAAAAATATTGTCCAAGATTAGGCCGCCACACTTTACATCGTGAAACAAAGTAATTTCTTATTTTAATAAGAAGATATACGACACAAAAAGTCATTTCTTTGAAATGACTTTTTTATTTATAAATATATTTTATCACTTTAAAGCATTTATGCGTTAAAATTTATGTTGCTTATTTCATGAATTACTAATAAAATATAATGTATATTTTAATTTCAGAATAATCGTAAATGTAGAAAGTATGGTGAACTATATGGAAGAAATGAAACGTGGATTAAAGACAAGACATATATCAATGATTGCCATCGGTGGATCAATTGGTACAGGATTGTTTATGGCAAGTGGTGCTGTCATTACTCAAGCTGGACCTGGTGGTGCACTAATAGCATATTCTATTATTGGTGTTATGCTTTACTTTTTAATGACCGCAATTGGAGAATTAGCAACTTTTTATCCAGTGTCGGGATCATTTAGTGCTTATTCTAGTCGATTTATTGATCGCTCTGCTGGTTTTACAGTTGGTTGGCTATATTGGATTATATGGGCACTCGTTACAAGTGTAGACATTTTAACTGCTGCAAAAATCATTACTTATTGGGAAGTCTTCCAAAATGTAAACCCATTTATATGGAGCATTATTTTTCTAGTTATTTTATTTTTACTCAATGCCTTTACTGTTAAAGCTTTCGGGGAAGCTGAATATTGGTTAAGTTTTATTAAAGTTGCAACTATTATTATCTTTTTAATTGTAGGTGTACTTGTAATCTTCGGTATTTTAGGTGGTAATGAACCACTTGGATTATCAAACTTCACTTATAAAGAAGCACCATTTGTAAATGGTATTTCAGGATTTTTAGGTGTACTTCTTGTTGCAGGATTTAGCTTTGGTGGTACAGAAGTTGTTGCAGTAACTGCCGGAGAATCTGAAAATCCAAAAGAATCAATGCCTAAAGCAATTAGACAAGTATTTTGGAGAATCTTATTGTTTTATATTTTAGCAATTGCAGTAATTGCAGCAATTATTCCGTATACTGACCCATTATTATTAAATAAATCAAATACAGTAACACAAAGTCCTTTTACTATTGTTTTTGATAGAGTTGGTATTGCGTTTGCAGCTTCAATTATCAATGCTGTAATCTTAACAGCGCTTATTTCTGCGGGTAATTCAGGATTATATGCTACTAGTAGATTACTTTATTCATTAGCACAACATAAACAAGCACCAAAATTCATTAATAATTTAAACAAAAATAACATGCCTTTTATATCATTATGTGTAACTATCGCTTTAATCTTCATATCAATCATTTATGCAACTATTAACACTGATGGTTATTACAGATTATTAAATATGTTAGGTGCACTTGTAACACTCGTTTGGTTAATGAGTATCATTAGTCATATTAGACTAAGAATGGCTATTAAAAAACAAGGACAATCAGCAACTGATACTTTAGAGTATAAAGCACCATTATATCCGTTAGGACCGATTATTGTTATTGCTGTCATTGCTTTCTTATTAATCGGACAATCCTTTGACAGTATAATGACTTTAAATTATCCTGTATTAATTGAATCGTTCTTACCAATTATTTTAGGAATTATTGTTTACTTCATTCATAAATTTGTAACGAAATCTAAAATTATCAAACTTGAAGATATAGATTTAACTAAACATAATTATGATAATAAATAGTAATCGTTTAAACACCCACTCATTTATATTTTGAGTGGGTGTTTTTTTATATTTCAAATACCAACTTCTTAAATTTTATTGAACTTTTTCATATCACAACATATATAGTATAATGAATATAAATAATTAATAATGATAAAAAGAAGGTGTAATAATGGCTGGCCAAACTAATTTATTTGATGACGTTATGAAACAAGATGAGCGCTTTGTAATTGTGGTTCAAAGTATTTATGACAAACAACCTCAACTCGTTAAAAAAACATTAAGAGAATATACAAGTTTAACAAGAGAACAGATGCAATCCTTATTTGATCATCTGAAAGATTTATATTTGAATGAACCATTTGAGGACAACCAAGCATTCTTTGACATTACTGTTTATACAAATCAAGACTATGCAGCAGACCAAATATATGCGCATATAAAAAGAAAAAAACATAGTCATGAATGGACACATACAAGCAAATAAAGGAGTAATGATATGTCCCACGTAAGCAAAGTTTTTCCTTTAGATAATGAGCAACAAGTTGAAGTAAAGGTCGTAAAAAATAGATTCGATTTTGAAATTGACGAAATGTTAGCAATAACTCAAGAAGAACAATCAGATTTCCCTTTTATCCCTGTATCACCTTGTTTAGGTTATTCTAGAGGGCTATATCCTGAACACCCCTTACTTATTGGTTTATTACTAGGCTTTTTATATCATGAATCTTTAACTGGTGAAACAGATGAACGTATTCATAATATAGCTAAAGCAATCAATAGTAAAAATCGTGGCAAAATGATTCAAGCTTTAAACACAGTAGAAGCGAACAAACTCGGTCACTATCCGCCGACACGCTTCCTTGGATTAAGTGAACGTGCAGTGAATTTAGGGCAATCCATTTTCAGTTTATTCGAAGACGATGTCATGTTTTTAGCATCAACAAGAGATAAGATCATATCACATCCACCTTTATTAGATCATGATGATATAGTCGATCCACTTGAACGTTTATTTTTCTATACAAAAGATAAAGACTTTTTTGATAATGATGAACGAATTGCAATTATTGATAACCATTTATTAAATGGTTTATCCGTATTAAACCTAATTAAAAAGATTTATGATAAATACCCTGAAAGAGAAACATTCACTGTTTTAACCCCTATAGATTTAAGATCAGCAAGTGTAAAAGAAGCTTTCTCTAGTCTCGAAAAGTCTTTAAATATAAAAATCAATATTATATCGCTTATGACTTTCAATGTAGAAATACAAGAAAAAGATAATTCAACAGAAAATTTAATTCAAAACCAACTTCTTAAAAATGAACAACATGAAACTAAAGTACAATATCATTCTTTAAGAAATGTTATTAACGATCATTTTATCGTAAAAGCACAAAACATGTTACGTGATGGTACGATACATGACAATCCATACTTTATTTCAACAGGTAGATTTACATTAACCGGTAAAGAACAACAAATCTCTGAAGAGCTATTTCAACGAATGGGAGAATTATTAAACGATTTATTAGATGATTCACCGAAACTTGTTATCGGTGTTGGTGAATTCTTGTATATCCCATTACAGATTGCTCGTTATTTACCTGGTAAAAATATAAATGTTCAAGGAACAACAAGGTTTAATTTTGATTTAAGTACATTGAAACATTCAAATAAAAAAATAAGCTTTATGTCTCCTTTAGAAAGAACAATTACACATTACCTTTATAATTTAAATATTGATCAATATGAAGAAATAATTGTTTTTGTAGAAAGACTTAGACATAAAACTGAAATTGATGATTTAGTACAACAACTAAAAATACTTGGTGCTAAATCTATCCTCGTTATAGAAATGACTTCAATTTCATTTAATGAAGATCGATATTAATAGACAAAAATAAAAATACAGATAAAACCATTGTTAATTTATGGTTTTATCTGTATTTTTTTATTGATTCAATAATTTTTCTAATGCTGTTACAATACCATCATGGTCATGATCATCTGTTACTACATCAGCTATATCTTTTATCGTATCGTTAGCATTACCCATTGCTACACCTACAGCTGCTTTTTCTAACATATCTGAATCATTTAAACTGTCACCAAAAGCGATTACTTCTGAGAAATCTGCATTGATTTGGTCAAATAGTTTCTGTAATGATTTACCTTTTGATACTTGTCCATCCATAAATTCTAAAAAGTACGGTTTACTTATTGTAGAAGAAACTTGATTATTGAATTTACCATTAAGTTCACTGTTCGCTTTTGCAATATTTTCTACATAATCTACGCCCATTACTTTAGGTACATCTCCATCAATAACCTCTTTAATATCTTCAACTTTTTTCATTGGTAGTCCTGTTAACTCACTTTCAATATTCATATAGTCATGCGTTCTATCATGTATAATTTGATCATTTAAATATGTTAAGTAAAAGAAATTATGCGTTCTACAATAGTCGATAATTTGGTATGCATCATCCCGACTAATTGTTTGTTTAAACACAACTTCGTTATCTTGTGCATCGATTACGTAAGCTCCATTATAGCTCACAATATATCCACCATTATTTTTTAAATCAAGTGCATCAGCATGCTTCATCATACCGGCTGTAGGTCTACCAGAAGCAAGTATCAATTTCATACCTTGTTTTTGTTTTTCTTTTAAATATGTACTTGTTTTTTCACTTATTTCATTTTTTGAAGTTAAGAGTGTATCATCCATATCCATTATTATGTATTTATAAGCCATGTTTATCTCCTTAAAATATAATGATGCTTACATTCTATCATATATAGAATATAAGCATCTCAATTATCGTCTATAAGTTAATTATTTTTTGACTAACTCCATATCGATTGATAGTTACTAATTCTGATTCACAATCTTGGAATCTATTTTGTAATTCTCTTACGAGTTTACCACTCAATTCTTTTTTAATTAAAGTTAACACAGTAGGTCCTGCACCACTAATGACAGTTGCATAAGCTCCATATTGTAGAGCAAGTTCTTTAATGTTTTCAAAGTCAGGAATTAAATGTTGTCTATATGGCTCATGAAATCCATCTTTCATCATCATTTTGCCTGCTAACTCATAATTATGCTGAATTAAAGCACTAATCATCGTATTGCTAATTGCACTATATTTAACAGAGTCTTTTAAAGTTAAAGTTTCAGGTAAGACTTTACGCGCTTTTTCCGTTGATAATTCATATTCTGGAATAGTTGCAATAACATCGACTTTAGGAATATCAATATATGATACATCTGTTTGTTTCACGTCAGGATCATATACACCAAGGACTAGTCCACCATAAATCGTTGGCGCAACATTATCTGGGTGACCTTCAATTTCAGTAGCAAGTTGTAATAATTCATATTTAGATAGCTTCAAATTCGCAAAATAATTTGCTAGAAATAAACCTGTCACAAGCGCTGAAGCTGAACTTCCTAATCCTCTTGCTAAAGGAATATCGCTATACATTTTTAAATTTAAAGCGGGCATACTTTTAGAAAACTTTGCTGTTGCAGTTTGAGCAATTTTTGTAATATAGTGTTGCTCATCGTTTGGTAATCCTTGTAAATGTGGACCAATGTGTTCAAAATGCCATTGTTTATCTTCTGATAGATGCGCTTCAACTTCTAAATATTTATCAAGAGCCATTCCTATAGAATCAAAGCCAACTCCTAAATTAGCTGTTGATGCTGGTACTTTAAGCTTTAATTTCTTCATTTTAATGCACGCTCGATATAATCTATAATTGCTTGTTCATCATTCTCTAATGGCGTGATTGGAGAGTCTAACAAATCGATTGCAGTATCAGGATCTTTTAATCCATTACCAGTTAATATAGCAACAACAGTTTGATTTGGCTCTAATTTACCTTGCTCATGTAACTTTAACAAACCAGCTATCGATGCATTACTTGCAGGTTCACTAAATACACCTTCTTTGCTTGTCATAAGCTTGTATGCTTTTAAGATTTCATCATCTGTCACACTATCTATTAATCCATTAGATTCATCTCTTGCCGCTTCAGCTAGTTTCCAGCTTGCTGGATTACCAATTCTAATAGCTGTAGCTACAGTTTCAGGATTTTTAATAACTTTACCTTGAACGATTGGTGAAGCTCCTTCAGCTTGGAATCCACACATTACAGGTAAACCTGATTGTTTTAAGTTATCAAATTCTTTGAAGCCTTTCCAATATGCAGTAATATTCCCTGCATTTCCAACTGGTATAGCAAATAAGTCTGGTGCTTTACCATCAAGTTGTTCAACAATTTCAAAGGCACCTGTTTTTTGTCCTTCTATTCTATATGGATTTACAGAATTAACTAAAGCAATTTCGCCTTTTTCTGCTACTTTTTTAACAATATTTAATGCTTCATCAAAATTACCTTTAATTGAAACAATTTCTGCACCATACATCACAGCTTGAGCTAATTTACCAAGCGCGATTTTACCCTCTGGAATAACCACGATCGCTTTCATTCCAGCTCTAGCAGCATATGCAGCAGCAGATGCTGAAGTATTACCTGTAGAAGCACAAATAACTATCTTCTTGCCTTCTTCTTTAGCTTTTGCAACTGCCATTACCATACCTCTATCTTTAAATGATCCAGTAGGATTAAGACCTTCAAATTTAGCAAATAAATTAATATTTAACTTATCCGACAAATAGGGTAAATGTATTAATGGTGTATTTCCTTCATTTAAAGTTAATTTAGGTGTACCTTCATTTACAGGTAAATATTCTTTATAATTGTGAATTAATCCTTGCCATCTTCCCATTCTACTTGTCTCCTTCTATTGGATAATATTTAACAATATTTATACCATTTTCTCTTAATGTCTCAATTGGTAATTCATCAATACCTCTAATAACGACTCCATAAGTATTTTCTGTACGCTGTTCTACTTTTACACTTCTATGAAACTCTATAGCTTTTTTAATCTCATCTCTTAATTCATCTTCTTCTTTGTCATTTTCAACAATTATGAAGTGGCTGCTTTTTAATGGGAATTTAACAACTTCTTCTTCAACGATTTCTTTAGTTTGCTCAGTTTTCAGTTCAAAATGCGGAGGCAAAGTATGTAAATCAGATTCAAATTGTAAGGCTACATTTAATAAATCAGAAACTACTGCACTACCTGTAGCTAGACTACCTGCTCCTTTACCATAAAACATTGTATCTCCAACTGCATCACCAATAACGTATATTGCATTATACTCATCTTCAACATGCGCCATTTGATGGCTATTTGGAAGTAATGTAGGTTTAACACTGGCTAAGACTTTACCATTTGCATATTTACCTTGCCCTATTAATTTTATTTTGTAGCCTAATCTTTCAGCAACTTTAATATCTTCTATTTCTACGTCGGAAATACCTACTCTTTCAACATCATTCAACGATATAACTCTATTAAATGATAAATAACTCGTAATCACAACTTTACGAGCTGCGTCTACACCTTCAACATCATCTGTTGGATCTGCTTCTGCATATCCTAAATCTGTTGCAAGTTGTAAAGCTTCTTCATAAGATTTTCCTTCACGAGTCATTTGACTAAGAATGAAATTAGAAGTTCCATTAAATATACCCATAAACTGATTAATGTTGTTTGCATTCAAACCGTTATTAATCGCATTTACAATTGGTATACCTCCAGCAACGCTTGCTTCATATTTTAGTGCAACTTTATTTTTTTCTGCTAAGTCTTCCAATACTCTTAAATGTACTGCTAGCAAATCTTTGTTTGCTGTAATGACATGAATACCTTTTGATAAAAATAACTTTAACCATTCAACAGTAGGTTCTATTCCACCCATTACTTCAACGACGATATCTAATTCATCGTCATTTAATATATCGTCTATATTGTCAGTTAAATGATAACTAGAAGTATTAATTGCTCTTTTCTTGCTAACAGAGTTAACAAGAATATGTTTAATATGTATAGATTTACCTATTGTGTCTTCTATTTGCTTTTTATTTTCTTCAACAATCTTTACGACGCCTGTTCCCACAGTGCCGAGACCTAATACTGCTACATTTAATACTTTCATTTTCTCACTCACCTTAAATATATTGTTCTTGTTAAAAATACAAATGTCTACTTGAAATAGACTCAACTTTATTATAGTATAAATTCATTAAAGTTTTTTGTAAAGTTTGAATAATTAGAATTAATAGTAATATTATCATTATTTCTGGCTTTGTAAAGAGCTACAATTACATTACCCCCAGTAAAAGGACTGATAAAATGAAAGTTTCAAAATTTGGCGGAAGTTCCGTCGCAAACAGTGAACAGATTAAAAAAGTATTAAACATCATCAATTCTGATGATGAAAGAAAAATTGTTGTGGTATCTGCACCCGGAAAAAGATTTAAAGAAGATGTAAAAACGACTGACTTATTAATACGCTTATACGACAAAGTAATAAATAAATTGGATTATTCAAACAAACTACGCCAAATTATCGAACGTTATGAGGAAATTGTTAAAGAGTTGGAAATGGATTATTCTATTTTAGATGAGTTGAAAAACGACTTAGTATGTTTAATAGACACATACAACAATCAACCTGAAAGATTATTAGATGCATTAAAAAGTTGTGGAGAAGATTTTAACGCCCGTATTATCGCTCAATATAATAATCAATTGGGGTTCCCCACTCGTTATTTATCACCTAAAGAAGCAGGCATTATCGTTACTGATGAACCTGGAAATGCAATGATATTAGAATCCTCATATGAACAGATTTATCAATTACGTCAATATGATGAAACACTTATTATTCCTGGATTCTTTGGCTATTCTGAAAACAATGATATCGTAACATTCCCTCGTGGTGGTTCTGATATTACAGGAGCTATTTTAGCAAGGGGTATAAAAGCTAGCCTTTATGAAAACTTCACAGATGTATCAGGTATTTTCCGTGCAAATCCAACAGTCGTTTCTCAACCGGAAGTAATTCCAGAAATTACTTACAGAGAAATGCGTGAGTTATCATATGCTGGATTTGGTGTTTTCCATGATGAAGCTTTAGAGCCATTATATAAAGATCGTATACCTGTCGTTATAAAAAACACAAATAGACCGACTGATACAGGAACATATATTGTCAGTGAACGAGATGTATCAAACTTATCTCAAATCGTATCAGGAGTGAGTTGTGATAAAGGTTTCACTATTATAAATGTTAAAAAATATTTAATGAACAGAGAAGTTGGCTTCACTAGAAAAATATTAAGTATTTTAGAAGATGAAAATATTTCTATCGAACATATACCATCTGGAATTGATAATTTGAGTATTATCATGAGAACAACACAAATACATGGAAAAGAAGAACGTGTTTTAAACAAGATTAGAGAACAAATTAAAGTTGATGAACTAACTATTGACTATGATTTAGCAATATTGATGATTGTTGGAGAAGGGATGAATAAAGCAATTGGTACAGCAGCCGGAGCAGCAGCTGCTTTAAGTAAAAATAAAATTAATCTTAACATGATTAACCAAGGATCATCAGAAATATCAATGATGTTTGGAATTGATCAACAATATTCTGATATCGCTGTTCAAGCAATATATAACGAGTATTTTGTTAAAGAAACGACTCAAATTATATAAGCTAATGATAAGAGCTTGGAGCATATTTCCTAACTCAAAAAAATAAGCATGTCACGTAACTGATTTTTAAAGTTTACAGTGATATGCTTATTTTTTTATAAAATTCCACGATTTTGTTCGTGCATGCTTGCCTAGGGTATGGTTCGAGCCTGTAGTCTCTCACGCATACTTTTCCCTCAGGCGTCAGCACTTTACAAAATCGCACTCAATATCTATTTTTTTATAAAATTGTTATAATTATCCATATAAATACAAAAAATAAAACATGACCCAAACAATGGTGCCATTTATGTATCTGATAATATAATTTGATTAACCTTTTCTTTGCCTATTACTTTTCTTAGCATAAAAAATTGATAATAGCTTAAATGTTGTATTAGTCTTTGATATTTATAAATATCGTCTTGTCTAAGTTCATGATATAGTTTATACATCATTTGGATCTCTGGACGTAAATATTTAATATCTTTTTCTAGACTATGAAAATATATTTTATAATCTTCAACTTCTATATTATGATCGTGACTAAATTGCCATTTCTCATCTTTCGTTTCATAAATATAAACTTTAATGATCTTACATTGTGCTTTTGTATCATAAACATAATATTTTTTATAATTATAAAGTTCTTCAAGGGATATTTCTTCCAGTTCATCTAATGGTGTTTTGACTACCAACTGATATTGGTGTTTTAAAAAATAATTGGATAGTATTTCCACTTCTTCTCTGCTTACCGTAATACTCATTATTTCTTTTGTATATGTGTATTCATTTAGAAATAAATCAATAGCACATTGTCCACAAACAATATATTGTAATGGGTAGTCAGACATTATCTGCTTTATTTCATCTATTGATAAATATTGTTCGTTTCCTTCCAATTCAGTTACCTCCTAAGAAAGCGTTTTCACTCCTTTTCATTTTATCAGTTTTGTAATAATTATCCAATAGATTTTTATCCTTTATTCTTTACGATTTAGTGAATCTTCTTTTGTAAAACCATTTGGGTAACGTTCTTTTAATTTTTCTATATTGGCTACACCTATTTCATTTAAATCTATATTAAGTGCTGATGCACAACAAGCTATATACCATAGCACATCTCCAAGTTCTTTTTTTAATTCTTGCACATCTAAATCATGACCATGAAACTGATGTTTTTTGATTATATCTGCAACTTCTCCCGCTTCTCCAGTTAAGCCTAAAGCACCGTTTACTAAGCTTTGTTCAGGATCATTTTTGATATCCGACATCGTTCTTAATGCAAGTTCTTGATATTTATTTAATTCCACTTTATTACCCCTTTTTAATTTGATTTTTTAACATCTGGATGACAGATTGCGTCCCATTATCATCGAATCCCGATTTACTTAGTGCATCATAAACTTCTTTAGCCTTTAGTAATCCTGGCATAAATAATTCCATTTTTTCACTTTCTTCAATCGCAATTTTCATATCTTTAATAAAATGTTTAACATAAAATCCCGGCGCATAATCTTCTTTGACCATTCTTGGTCCTAAATTAGATAATGACCAACTACCTGCCGCACCATGTTCAATTGAAGCAAATACTTTATCTATATCCAAACCTGCTTCTTCTGCGTAAATTATTGCTTCTGCTACACCTAACATGCCAGCTGCAATTGCTATTTGATTTGAAAGTTTAGTATGTTGACCATTACCACTTTTACCTTGATATACAACATTTTTACCAATCACATTGAAGATATCCTCAACTTGACTAAACGCTTCTTCATCTCCACCTACCATGATTGTTAATGTAGCATTTTTAGCGCCAATATCACCACCAGAAACAGGGGCATCTAAACTTTTAACATTATGCAATTTTGCTTCATCATATATTGTTTTGGCTAACGCTGGACTAGAAGTAGTCATATCAATAACTATACTTCCTGCCTTAGCATGATTTAAAATACCATCTTTATTTAAATAAATCGATTCTACATCTTTTGGATATCCCACTATTGAGATTATGACATCACTTTTCTCTGAGAGAACTGCAATACTTTCACACCATTTAGCACCTAACTCGACTAGTGAATCTGCTTTAGATTTCGTTCTATTAAACACGTTAACTTTATATCCATCTTGTATTAGATGTGCTGCCATAGATTTCCCCATAACACCAGTACCTACAAAACCAATTGTTTTTTTATTCATCTAAAATGCCCCCTACTTTTTTCTAATACAATCATTATACCTATTTATCAGAAAAATCTAAAATATCGAGTTTTCTACTTCCCATATAACGATTAGAGGCTGAGACAATTAATTTGTCCCAGCCTCATTATAGAAACTTTTTTACCATTTAATTCAACATGTATTGCTTGATTTGAATTATGAAATAGTCTTTTAAATCATTAATGACCCATTCATCTGGTATCCCATCAACTGTTGTCTTCCAATTAGTATGAATTTCAAAAGAACGGTGTGGACATTCTGTTTCACTGAATTCAAGATGTAATTTCACCGTGTCTCTATTTGGTTCTAAATTATAATCTATCATATCTGAAGCTATAACTCTAAACGTTTCCTGTTCATTTAATAAAAATTCTTCGTCCGTACTTGAAAGAGATTCTAACACTTCATAACCTAAATATTGTTCATTGCCTATTTGATTTGCAGTGTGCCAAGCTATATTTTCAGTATCAATTGCTTGCCATTGCCCATTTCGATCAATATAATAATGCGCAATTCCTTGCACGTATCTTTCTTCAGGTGCATTTATTAATACTTCTCGCCATTCATTTGCATTCAATTCACTTGCATCATTATGAATAACAACACCAAGTAAAGGTTCGGTTCTTTTCTGCATTTCGTAATTTATATAATCATTTTCTGATGCCATCGTTATCCTCCCCTTTTTTATATAAACTTTTATTTATTTTAACATAAATAATTAATTAACTTGAAACTGTTTATACTACGCAATAAATGGTAATGTAATACTAGGAAGATAACAGGAGGTTGTATGTATATGACGCATCATTTTCATAAAGGAATTTTATTTTATCACGAAGCAGCTGGACAGGGTAATATTTTCAAAGAACTTGGACAAGTTACTGAAAACTTAACACAGCTTTGTGATGACTTAACTATAAAATTAAGTAAAGAAGAAGGACAAATAAAATCATTTTGTAAAGAAATAGCTGAAAATAATCACGTAAGTACCTATGATGTACTTTTCATTTTAGGTGGAGATGGAACATTAAATGAACTCATAAATGGTGTTGTAGAAAATAATCTTCAAATACCAATTGGAGTCTTACCAGGAGGGACTTTTAATGATTTTACAAAAACATTAAACCTTTCTCAAAAACCAATGCAAGCTTCTCAAGATTTATTAAATAGCCAAATAAAATCATTTGATATTTTAGATGTAAATGGTACATATGCACTCAACTTTGCTGGAATCGGATTAATGGTACAAAATGCTGAGAATGTTCAATCCAACCAAAAAGAATTATTAGGCAAGTTCAGTTATGTATTTTCTACAATAAAAACAGTATCAAATCCCGAAATTTATAAATATAAATTAACAGCAGATGGAAAAGAATATTCAGGAGAAACTTCAATGATATTAGTAGCCAATGGCCAAAATGTTGGCGGCAGTAAAATACCATTAGAAGATTTATCTCCAAATGACGGTAAAATGAATATATTTATCTTCGACAATCAAAACTTTAGTATTATTAACGACTTTTTCAAAGTTAAAGATAGCATGAATTGGAATGAAATAAGTGACAGTATTACACATATTTCTTGCGAATCAGCAACTTTAGCAACAGATCCAAATGCAAAGTTAGATATAGATGGAGAAATTCTATTTGAAACACCTGTAAATATCAAATTATTAAAAGACCAAGTTAAACTACTTTATTTAGATATCAATAATCAGTAATTCAAACTATATTTATAAGCAATTTCTTGCTAAAGTGCTTATAACACAGCTATGAAACTAAGATTGATAACAAAAAAAAACAGTAGCAATTCATTAGTTCATGAATTGCTACTGTTTTTTAATTAATATTTCAAAAACTTATTAAACCTGAATATTTCCTTGCTCATCTGCTGGTTTAAGTAGCGCTAAGACAGCACTAATAATTGCTATTACTTGTGGGATTCCCGTCCAACAAAATACTAAATGTAGCAAACCAGAAATAGGTTTTTGTGCATAAAATTTATGAACACCAAAGTTACCTAATAATAAAGCTAACGCTATATATATCCATTTATTAACTAACATAATAACCCTCCTTCAACTATAAGAACATTATATAATCTATATTATATTAATACCCTAATAAAACCTAACAATATCATGTGTTAAGTGACAATTTTGTAACATACATAATTTTAAAATCTAATTTTTGGATTTCTATATAACAAAAAAAGCCACCGACTTTGTCGACAGCTTTTTATTTAATTTCCCTAGTTCCCTAAATAATCGTTAAATTCAGCTATAAATTGTTCTTTATCATTTGATGATGGATATTGTAAACCACCTAATATAACTGACTGGCTACTTACAGTAATAAAATCATAATCAATAGAATGTTTCAAAAATATATTTTTTGCATCTTCTTGATTGTATTCATTCTCTAGGTTCTCAAATACTATAATCTTCTTATCAAAAAACATGACTGCCTCCAAATAAAACTTAATATATAAAGCTTACAAAACAATATTAAGTGAATCTAGGGTTAATTGATGTAAATTAATACTCAATTTGTTTATATATATTTTAAATGTAAAATAACAAAACAAATTTAAATGTTTTTTAATGATTATGGCCGTTTATGATTTATTAATGTATTTTTCACACTAGTTGTTCACATTATTTTATAATCATAACAATACCAAAACAAATTAATAAAATATATATATACTTTATTAATACTTGTTGATTAATCTTAGTGTTAATAATATGTCCTACCCACAAAGTTATAATAAGTAATGGTAAAATCATAATGAGTAAATACAATAAAGAGCTCGACCAAAACCCAGAAACACCATGACTAAATACTATAAAACACCCCGTAATGAAAAAGTGAACTTGAGAAATATTCTTTAAATCTGTTACATGCCATTTTTTTAAAGTACCGTAAACAATAATGGGTACACCATGACTATTATATGCACTACCTAAGATACCTGAAACGAGTCCTGCTATATAATCATATAACTTCGGTATTTGTTTATTTATTTGATAGATGTTTCTATAATGATTGATTAAGTTTATGGTTCCGTACAATAAGATGAAAATACCTAATACTTTAATAATGACATCTTCATTTGCCCATTTAACGATTAATATACCAACTGGAGCACCAATAATTGAACCAACCAACAATCTTCTTACAATTGACCAATTGAGATTTCTTCTGCTCTTAATAAATACAGGAAATGCTACCAACAAACCAACAATTGCAACAATCGAAACTGATAATTTAAAATCAATACTAAAAAGTGACAATAATGGCATAGTGACTAATGCTTCACCAAAACCAAAAATACTACGCACTAATGCGCCTAATAGTATTGATACGATAACTAATATCAAAATTGTAAAATCCATAATATCCCCTTTATTAATACACTATTAAAAAAACACTATATTTCAGCTTATTTCAATAAAATTTGATAAAAGGCTAAATCCAGCCATTTATCAAATTTATAACCTACTTTTTCAAGTGTACCTATATGTTTAAAACCTTTTTGCTTATGTAAATGTATACTACCTTCATTAGATGAATCAATACCCGCAACCATTGTTTTATAGCCATCAACTTTCGCAAGTAAAATTAAATGATCTATTAATTGTGTAGCAATACCTTGCCTTCTAAATTTAGAACTTACATAAATAGAATGTTCAATCGTATATTGGTATGCTGCCCAATTTCTAAACGGACCATATGAGGCAAACCCAGCAATCTCATTATCCTTTTCATAAACTATAACAGGTAAACCAGATTCTACTTTACTATAGAACCATTTTTTTCTTTCCTCAAGATCTGTCTGTTCATAAGTATATACAGTTGTTGTATTTAAAATAGCATCATTATAAATATCTAAAATAAACTTCAAATCATCCTCAGTTGCATTTCTAATCATGACTTGACCTCCATCGCACCTCTAATTTATTTAATCATATCAATCCAACATGAAAAGTAAAGAGCTTATTATAATAAATGATATACTTATAAATATTAAAATATAACAAAATAATTAAAGGACTTGATGAGTTGTTTGAATCAATTACATTAACAGAAGAAATATTAAAGGAACTACACCTTATTGAAAATATGAAAATAGAACCATTAAATATTGAATATGAGAGTTGTCATTATCAAATAAATGATAAAACATATAGAAGTAGACGCGCAAAAAAGACACCAAATAAACAGGGTTACTTTGTAGTATTTTGGATAAAAGACGAAAATAATAAAAATAGACCTTACACATATGAAGAAACATTAGATAAACTTATCGTTACAATAATTGATGAAAGAAAAAAGGGGCAATTTGTTTTTCCTAAGGATCTATTATACAAGAAAAAAATAATTAGCAGTAACAACATAACAGGAAAAATGGCTATGAGAGTATATCCAACTTGGGAGGATAACTTAAACAAAACCGCTTCTCAAACACAAAAATGGCAAAAAGATTATTTTATAGATTTATCAGATAAAGTTGATATTAGAAGATTAACTGAATTATATTAGTAATTGTTATTCATGATGGTACCTTCAATTTGTATAGTTTATTTATGTTTTCTATAACTATATTTAGTTAAAATATTATTAAATAGCTTTAAATTTTTATTGCCTTTTTATGTAAGTAGGGTTATTATAATTATATATTTTAAGCGATAACAAACATATAACCATGTAAAAGTAGACTTTGAATATAAGAACTAACATTCATAAAAACATCAATAATTAATTATATATATTACATAGTAAAAAGAGAGAAAAACTTGTTGTTAAGACATGGGGTTCTCTCTTTTGTTTTTAAAAAACTTTATTTAAATTTAATTAATTACTCTACAGAGTATTAATATAAAAAATTATAAAGGAGAAGAAGTACGATGGGAAAATATAATAAGGATGAAGTATTATATAACGAGAAAGGAGAACGTGTAATCATCAAAGGTAAAAAGAAAAATCCTTTTCTAGTTGGTTGTTTAGGTCTAATCATATTAATTATCATTATTAGTGCTTGTGCCGCAGCATTAGGTGGTAAAAATAACGATAAATCTATGGAAGATAAAGTAGAACAAAAGCAAGATAATAAATCTAGTGATAATCAAAGTGAGTCATCTGATAAAGAAAGTAAAGATAGTCCAAAAACAACTAGGGAACAAGAAGCAGCTTTGGAAAAAGCAAAGACATATGCTAAAACATTACATATGTCTAAAAATGGTATCTATAATCAACTTACTTCATCAATAGAAGGCTTTAAACCTGAAGACGCTCAATACGCGATAGATAATTTAAAAGTCGACTATAATAAAAATGCCTTAGAAAAAGCGAAAGATTATGCTAAAACTATGAACATGTCTAACGATGCAATTTATCAGCAATTAATTTCAACTGTAGAAGGCTTTACTGCTGAAGAAGCACAATATGCAATAGATAATCTGAAAAAATAAATACTTTATAAAAACAATAGGATTTTAATAAAAACATCCTATTGTTTTTATTTATGTTTTCTATAACTATTTTAGTTTTATACATTCAAATTAGTAAATAAAATTGTTATCCAATTAATGATCGACAAAAATATAAAAAACCCCCTCAAAGCATTGAGCTTTGAGGGGTTAAGCAATTAATATTGCTTCATATATTGTTCTCTTTCCCATTCAGATACTTGGGTACGGTAGTAATCCCATTCTAATGATTTAGATTGTATGAATTGGCGATAGATATGATTTCCTAATGCTTTTTTAACAACTGGATTTTCTTTCATTGCTTTAACAGCTGTATAAAGTGTTGAAGGAAGATCTTGAACGCCTACTGATTCACGTTCTTCTCTATCCATTTCATAGATGTTTTGATCTACTGATTCTGGAGGTGTTAATTTATTTTTAATTCCATCTAATCCAGCTTCTAAAATTGTAGCTAATGCTAAATATGGATTAGCTGCTGGGTCAACTGATCGAATTTCAACACGAGTTGATAATCCGCGTGACACTGGAATTCTCACTAATGGTGAACGGTTTTGTCCACTCCATGCAATATAACATGGTGCTTCATAACCTGGAACTAAACGCTTGTATGAATTTACTAATGGGTTACATACTGCTGTAAACCCACGCGCATTTTTCAAGATACCTGCAATAAAGTGGAAAGCGTCATCTGTTAACTGCATTTCTCCATTTGGATCGAAGAAAGCATTTTCTTTACCATTGAATAAAGAAACGTTAAAGTGCATTCCGCTTCCGTTTACACCAAATAATGGTTTTGGCATGAATGTTGCATGCAAATTATGTTTACGAGCGATTGTTTTTACAACTAATTTGAATGTTTGAATGTTGTCACATGCTGTAATTGCATCAGCATATTTGAAATCTATTTCATGTTGACCTGGTGCTACTTCGTGATGACTTGCTTCGATATCAAAGCCCATATCTTCTAATTCTAATACGATATCACGACGACAGTTTTCACCTAAATCTGTTGGTGCTAAGTCAAAATAACCACCATTATCATTTAATTCTAATGTTGGTTCTCCTTTTTCATCTAATTTGAATAAGAAGAATTCTGGTTCAGGTCCTAAGTTGAAATCTGTAAATCCTAACTCTTCCATTTCAGCTAATACACGTTTTAAGTTTGTACGTGGATCACCAGGGAATGGATTACCGTCTGGACTATAAATATCACAAATTAATCGTGCTACTTTTCCTTTACCTGCTGTCCATGGGAAAATTACCCAAGTATCTAGGTCAGGACATAAATACATATCCGATTCTTCAATTCGCACGAATCCTTCAATTGAAGAACCGTCAAACATCATTTCATTGTTTAAAACTTTTTCTAATTGTGAAATTGGTACCTCTACGTTCTTGATTGTTCCTAAAATATCAGTAAATTGTAATCTTAAATAGCGTACGTTTTCTTCGTCAGCAAAACGAAAAATATCTTCCTTTGTAAATGTTTGTTTAGCCATGTGATTATCCTCCAGTTTTTATTTAAAAAATCTTGATAAATCTCCACGATTAAGTGGTCCTTCTGTTTTAGAAGTTCCTCTAATTACACGTTCTCTCATCTTCAGTTCTTCATCAGAAAGGTCATTTTGTTCTTGTAAAAGAATTTGTTTTATACCTTTCATATTAAATCCCTTTTCGATAAGATTTTTAATTTCAAGTAATCGCTCTAAGTCATTTAAAGAAAATAACCGTTGATTACCTTCAGTCCTTTTGGGTGAGACTAGTTCGTTGCTTTCGTAATATCTGATTTGTCTTGCTGTTAGCTCAGTTAACTTAATCACTACACCAATGGGAAACACGGCCATGTTTCTTCTAATTATGTCTCTAGACAGCACGACCGCCTCCTTCATTTAAGAACTTAAAATAAATTTAGCACATAAATTTTCAGAAAACAAATAAATGTTAGAAAACCTTACATAAAATTAAAGTTTAACAAGTTGACTGTTTATTAAATTTTCTACCGCTCTTTTAATTGCAATTTTAACATGTTCATATGTTAATCCACCTTGTATATATGCTTCATATGGCGCTCTAATAGGACCATCTGCAGTTAATTCAATTGATGATCCTTGTATAAATGTACCTGCTGCCATAATGACATCATCTTCATAACCTGGCATATAACTAGGCAAAGGACTAAAATGCGCATTGATTGGGGATGCATGTTGAATCGACTGACAAAATGCTATCATTTGTTCTTTTGTTTCAAAAGTAACGGACTGTATAATATCTGTTCGCTTATCTTTATAGTGTGGTGTTGTTGTCATTTTTAATTTCTGTAATAATAGTGAAGTAAATAGTGCACCTTTTAAACTTTGACTGACTACATGTGGCGCTAGAAAGAAACCTTGATACATATCTGGCAAGTTTCCTAAAGATGCACCCGCTTCTTTGCCGATTCCTGGTGCTGTTAAACGATATCCACAACGTTCGATTAATTCTCTTTTACCTGTAATGTACCCGCCTATTTTTGCTAGTCCGCCACCTGGATTTTTAATAAGCGATCCTGCCATAATATCAGCACCTATTTCAATAGGTTCTCTATCTTCAACAAATTCTCCATAACAGTTGTCTACAAATATAATCATATCCGGATATTTCTTTTTTATATGTTTTATTGCATATTCAATTTGATCGATTGTTAATGAAGGTCTAGAGCTATACCCCTTTGATCTTTGGATTGCAATAACTTTTGTACATTCATTTATGCTTTTTAACACAGAATCTATGTCTATTTCATTATCTTTTAAAGGAACTTCATTATATAAAATACCTTGCTCCAAGAAACTTCCGATTCCGTTTCCATTAACGCCAATTACTTCTAACAGCGTATCATATGGTGTACCTGTTATATATAACAACTCTTCACCATATTTAAGCTGACTATTAAGTGCTAATGTGATAGCATGTGTGCCTGAAATAATTTGAGGTCTTACTAAACTATCTTCAGCTTTAAATACCCTACTATAAACATCTTCTAAATGATCCCTACCAATATCATCATAACCATAACCAGTTGTACCTACTAAATCAGATTCAGTAATTTTCACATCATGAAACGCATCTAATACTCTCTCTTGAGCAATTAATGCATTTTGTTCTATCTTATCAAAATATGGTCTTAATTCTGTTTCTACATCTGTAATTAAATTGTTTAATTTTTGTTCCATTTTTCAACCTCTTATTTCTGTTTATATCCTTTAACAAGATATGAATTTGATGCTTCATCAAAATCCATTGTCTCAACTAAAGTATGTGTTCTTTGCCAATATAATTGATCAGCATTTGATGACGGAATCGTCATTTCATAATATTCCATTGTTTCTTCTATCATTTGTACTAATTTTTCTTTCATTATAACTTTATCTTGAACATTTTTTGCAGAAACAAAAATTGAATGTTCTGAAACAGCTAAATGCGCTCCTTGAACCATATCTTTTTTATTAAATACAACGAGCATTGGGATATGTCCCATCTCTAACTGATTGACTAATGACATAACTGTTTCATATTGCTCCATATGATGTGGATGACTTGCATCAACTACATGAATTAACAATTGAGCATATTTCGCTTCTTCTAATGTTGATTTAAAAGCTGCAATAAGTGTCGTTGGTAACTTTTGAATAAAACCAACCGTATCTGAAATTATCACATTAAATCCATTATTTATTGTAATTGCTCTTGATTTTGGATCTAGTGTTGCAAAAAGCAAATCTTGTTCAAACGTTTCGTCATTAGATAACTGATTGAACCATGAAGACTTACCAGCGTTTGTATACCCTATAAGTGCAACTTGATATGCTTGATTGTGCTGTCGTCGCTCTCTATATCTTGAGCGGTGTGAAACAATAGTTTCTAATTGATGCTTTATTTCATTCATTCTAGTCCGTATATGTCTTCTATCAGTTTCTAATTTTGTTTCACCAGGTCCTCTTGTGCCTATCCCTCCACCAAGTCGAGATAAACTTTTTCCGTGACCTGATAACCTTGGTAGCAAATAATCTAGTTGGGCTAACTCAACTTGTAATTGCCCTTCTCTACTAGATGCTCTTTGAGCGAAAATTTCTAGTATAAGCTGCGTTCTGTCGATTATTTTCGTATTAAATAACTCATCTAAATGTTTAGATTGTCCAGTTGTTAACTCGTCATTTGCAATTATGGCATTAACATTTAAGTCATTTAATTCTATATATTCAATCACTTCTTCAATTTTCCCTTTTCCAAAATAATACTGTTGGTCCGGTCTGTCTCTTTTTTGAGTGAATATTTCTATCACTTCAAGTTTACTTGTAGCCGCTAAAGATTCTAACTCATCAACTGTTGATTGAAAAGTAGCTTCATCAATTCTTTTATCTTGAAATGCTAATAAGATTACCTTCTCAGTATCATGTTTAGTAGATTTCATATCATTCTTCATTTTATCACGCTCTCTTTAATTATATTTTAACATATAAATCAGTATGCATATTGATATGACTTTTATAAATTTACGACTATAATGGAAATAAGAAAAGGAGTGATTGCAATGTCAATTTATGACTTCGAAGTTGCGAAAACAAACGGTGAGAGATATTCATTGTCTGAATATAAAGGGAAAGCAATTTTAATCGTTAATACTGCTAGTGAATGTGGTTTCACTCCACAATTTGAAGGATTAGAAGAGCTTTATCAAGATTATAAAGATAAAGGCTTTGTCGTACTTGGTTTCCCTTGTAATCAATTTGGCAATCAAGAACCTGGAGACTCATATGAAGCTTACCAAAACTGTAAATTAAACTTTGGTGTAACTTTTCCAATGCATGAAAAAATAAAAGTAAAAGGTTCTGAACAACATCCACTATATGAATACCTTACGCTTGCGAAAAAAGGTATATTAAATGGAGCTATTAAATGGAACTTTACTAAGTTTTTAGTAAACAAAGATGGTGAGGTCGTTAATCGCTTTTCTCCACAAAAAAGTCCAGATCAATTAAGAAGTTCAATAGAAGAATTATTATAAATTTAAGAGGTTCTAAGATAGTATATTAAACTACTATCTTAGAACCTCTTAATTACATCACAGGACTTTATTCATTGTCTTTATTTTCTTCGTCTTGTGTATCTACGAAAGTTGAAATAGCATGTTTGTAAATTAGATTTTCTTTCCCTTGAATATCTAAAAGTACAACATTATCGTCAAAGTTGACAATTTTGCCTTTCATTTGAAATCCATTCAGTAAAAAGACTATTAATTCAGTACCATCTGATTTGAATTTCTCCAACAATACTTCTTGAATATTTTCTTTCTCTGCCATATGACTTTCCCCTTCACTTGGATAATTGGATTACGTTGTCTGCGATTTCTGATAAAGACTGTTTATCCCGTTGAAACCAAGTAACATTCATTTTATTTTTAAACCATGTCATTTGACGTTTGGCATATCTACGTGAATTTTGCTTAATTTGTTCTTTTGAAGTTTCTATATCTATTTCTCCCTTTACAACAGGTATTAATTCTTTGTATCCAATTGCTTGCATACTTTGAGAATTTTCATACCCTTTCTCAACAAGATTAGACACTTCTCTTAATAATCCTCGCTGCAACATCATGTCTACACGCATATTAATTCTTTCATATAATATTTCGCGCGACATTTCTATCCCAATTAATATTGTACTATATTTTCCAGAAAATGTCTGGCTTTTCTTTCGTTCACTTAAAGTTTTTTTTGTTTTTAAGTAATATTCAATTGACCTTTCAACTCTTTTGCGATTGTTTGGATGCACTGTTGACGCAGTTTCTGGATCAATTTGATAAAGATAGTCATGCAATTCATTATTTTTGAAATTAGATAATTTATTTAATTTATTATTTATAATTTCCATTTTTTCAGAACTTATTTCTTCTTCTTCAAGCTGATAATCATATAATACTGACTGAACATATAGCCCAGTTCCACCAACTAATATAGGTAACTTACCTCTATTATGAATATCCTCAACTACTTTTGTAAAATCTTGTTTAAACTTGTAGACAGAATAAGGTTCATCGGGTTCATAAACATCAATTAAATGATGGACTACACCCTCTTTTTCTTCTTCTGTAACTTTGGCAGTACCAATGTCCAAGCCTTTATATATTTGAAAAGCATCACCATTTATAATTTCACCATTTAAAGCTTTAGCCAATCTAATACTTAATTCAGTTTTCCCTACAGCAGTTGGTCCAACTATTGCAATTAATGGTTTATCATTCATTTGAAGATTCCTCTTTTTCTAATTGTTTAATTTGTAAATTCAACCAATTATATAAATGTTCATAAACGGCGTATTGATTCGTTTCAAATAAAACTTCATGACGTTTATTCTTATATAGTTGCACTGTGACATGTTTAACACCTGAACGTTTATAAATAGATGCTAATTGTTTAATACCTTGTCCAAAACCACCAAAATGATCTTCTTTACCTGATACAAGTAATATAGGCATATTTTTATTTTGCACCTTTATGAAATTTGATTTTTTAGTTTGGACTGTAGCTCTAACTGTCTCTAAAAGGATTTTGTGTGATACTGGAAATCCTGCAAATTTATCTTGCTCATATAGTTCACGGTTCTCATCACTTTGACTAATCCAATTATTATCTTTGTTTAAATCTTTATGTTGACGGTTAGTAGTTTTGAATGCAATATTGTTAATAAATTTAGACTTAGTACGACTTCCCAAAAATAAATTCACTACTTTTAGAGCGTATAAGTTCATTTTGCCGCGTAAATTCGAATAAACTACAGTACCAGATAAGATTAATATATCAACATCATCTGGGTAATCATGTACGAATTTTCTTGCAATTAGTGAACCCATTGAATGACCTAGTAATATATAAGGTAAATCAGGATTCAATTCATTTTTAAATGTATCTCTTATTTCTTTAGTATCATCAACTAAATCTTGTAATGAATTGAAATGACCTCTCGTTGATTCTTCAATGTTAATACCATGTCCACGATGATTATGACGAATAACATGAAAGCCTCTTTTACATAAATACTCAACTATAGCGTCATATCTATCTTTATGCTCAGCTACACCGTGCAATATATGTATAATGCCTATAGGTTTTTCATCTGTTTTATCTATGGTAACTTCTAACGTCTGTTCTGTTGACAGAGTAATTCTATGATTAAAACGTCTCAAAGACATACGCCTCCCTTTTGAATCATTATATCAAATTCTATACTGCTTAAAAATATATTACCTGCTTTCTCTGATAAATAAAAAAGCTGAGACAATTAAATGTCTCAGCCTCATTTTTTTATGCGCATGCTTTTCCCGAAGGAGTCAGCGCAAAAAAATACCAAATATTAACAAATTATTTTATGATTGCTGGTTGATCGTTTGGATTAACCGCTTCTTTAATAGCTTGTTCTAATTCATCTTTATATAAACGTTTACTGTCATTATCATAATTTAATACTTTTGCCATTACTTCAACAATAGCATCTTTATGTTCTAATACGTAACTAATATCAAAGTATAAACGTCCTGAACGACGTACTAAGAAGTCTGTTGGTTTATGAACCATTTCTTTTTGAATACTATAAATCACTTCTGCGTATACTTCGATTGGCAAGTTTACATCCGCAACTTGTGTAGCGTGAGCAATTTCAAATACTTCGTCAACGTTTGAACCATATTTTCTAGCTAAATAACGTGCAGCATCTTCAGAAAGGTTGTAGTTTTTAGCTTCTTTAACTTTGCTTTCTACAAATGATTCATAATTTTTACTACCACCAACGTTACCACCAGAAATGTAAGTTTCTTTAGTGTTACAAGGTTTAAATGTTAATTTGTAATCTTCTTTAAGACGTTTACTTAATAAGTCAACAATGTCTTGAGCCATGTGACGGTAACCTGTTAATTTACCACCTGCAATTGTAAGTAATCCTGAGTCACCTTCCCATATTTCATCTTTACGAGATATTTCTGAAGGATCTTTACCTTTTTCAAAGATTAATGGTCTTACACCAGCCCATGTAGATTCTATATCTTTATCTTCAACTTTAACTGTTGGGAACATATAGTGAATCGCATCTATTAAATATTGACGGTCTTCTTCTGTAACTTTAGGTGATGATTTATCATTGTCATATATTGTATCAGTTGTACCAACATATGCTTTTCCGTCTCTAGGAATAGCAAAAATCATTCTGCCATCATTTTCAGTATCAAAGTAAACAGCTTGTTGTAATGGGAATTTACTTTGGTCGATGACAATATGAACACCTTTAGTTAATCTAAGTTGTTTATTGTTTGTTGAGTAATCTTTCCCTCTTACTTCATCTACCCATGGACCTGCTGCATTAATAACTCTTTTACCTTTAATTTCAAAAATTTCATTCTGTAATAAGTCAGTAGCTTCTATACCAGCAACTTTGTTCTTTTTGTTGTATAAAAATTTGTTTGATTTTGCATAGTTAATAATATCAGCACCGAATTCACGTGCACGTTTCATAACTTCAATTGTTAAACGAGCGTCGTCTGTACGGTATTCAACATAATAGCCACCCGCTTTTAAGCCATCTTGCTTAACTAGAGGTTCTTTGTTAATAGTTTCATCTCTATTTAACATTGTACGACGTTCTGATTTTTTAACTCCTGCTAAGAAATCATATACTTTTAAGCCGATAGAAGTTGTGAAAGGTCCCATACTTCCACCTTTATGCAATGGTAATAACATCCATTCTGGTGTTGTTACATGTGGTCCATTTTCATAAACAATTGCTCTTTCTTTTCCTGTTTCAGCAACTACGCCTACTTGGAATTGTTTTAAATAACGTAATCCACCGTGGACTAGTTTAGTACTTCTTGAACTTGTACCTTGAGCAAAGTCTTGCATTTCTACTAATGCTACTTTCATTCCACGTTGAGATGCATCTAATGCAATACCTGCACCAGTAATACCTCCACCTATAACGACTACATCATATTCTGTATTCTTAAGTTGATCTTTAACCTGGTTGCGGTTTAACGCTGATAATTGTTGCATAATCATTTCCTCCTATAAAATGTAAAAAAATGAGAGACTCATCCCTACAATAAATTGTACGAACAAAGCCTCTCACGTCTCTACGGAATATTAACTTACCTTAATGATAACACAACTTAATCTAATTTAAAAGCTTGAGTGGCTTTTACTGCAGTTTTCCAACCTTTGTAAAGTTTTTCTCTTTCTTCTTCTTCAAGTTCAGGTTTGAATTCTGTTTCTAATTTCCATCTTTGTTGTATTTCATCTTTTGATTTCCAGAAACCTACCGCTAATCCAGCTAAGTAAGCAGCACCTAGTGCAGTAGTTTCATTTACTTCAGGTCTTTCAACCGGTGTGTTTACAATATCTGCTTGGAATTGCATTAAGAAATTATTCTTAACTGCTCCGCCATCAACTCTTAATGTCTCAACATTAATACCAGAGTCTTTTTCCATTGCTTCTAACACATCTCTTGTTTGATAACATAATGACTCTAATGTTGCTCTAATGAAGTGTTCTTTTTCAGTACCACGTGTTAATCCGAAAATGGCACCCCTAGCATCAGCATCCCAATATGGTGTACCTAAACCAACGAATGCTGGTACAACATAAACGCCTTCAGTAGATTTAACACGTTTTGCGTATTCTTCTGAAGCTGGAGCAGATTTAATCATTCTTAATCCGTCTCTTAACCATTGGATTGCAGATCCAGATACAAAGATACTACCTTCAAGTGCATAGTTTACTTTTCCATCTAAACCATATGCTAATGTTGTAAGTAATCCACTATCAGATTTCACTGCTTTTTCACCTGTGTTCATTAACATGAAACCACCAGTACCATAAGTGTTCTTAACATCTCCACTTTCGAAACAAGCTTGGCCAAATAATGCAGCTTGTTGGTCACCAGCTACTCCAGCAATCGCAATTTTTTCACCGAAGAAATGATGTTCTTGTGTATAACCATAAACTTCACTTGATGGTTTAACTTCAGGTAACATTGATTTTGGAACATCAAGATATTCTAATAATTCTTCATCCCATTTTAAGTCGTAAATATTATACATTAATGTTCTACTTGCATTTGAATAGTCTGTTACATGCGTTTCTCCAGTAAATTTCCAAATTAACCATGTATCAATTGTACCGAATAGTAAATCACCGTTTTCAGCTTTTTCTCTAGCACCTTCAACATTATCTAGAATCCATTTTACTTTTGTACCTGAGAAGTAAGGATCTAATAACAAACCTGTTTTCTCTTTAAATATTGGTTCTAAATCTTTAGATTTCAAATCTGCACATATGTCTTGTGTTTGTCTAGATTGCCAAACAATTGCATGGTATACAGGACGACCAGTATTTTTATCCCAAACAACTGCTGTTTCCCTTTGGTTAGTAATTCCAATACCTTCAATTTGGTTAGGACTAACGTTATTTTCATTCAACACACTAGAAATAACTGCTAGAACAGATGTCCAAATTTCGTTTGCATCATGTTCAACCCAACCGCCTTTTGGAAAGTATTGCTTAAATTCACGTTGGCTAACAAATTTGATAGTTCCCTCTTTATCAAATAGTATAGCTCTTGAACTTGTTGTACCTTGGTCAATTGATAAAATGTATTTTTCCATATTAAACACTCCTATAAATTTGTTTGTTACAGAATTTCAGAAACTTCACCTTTTAGTAATGCTTTATTCAATACAATACCGAATAATACGACAACAACTGTAAAGATGAGTGAGAAAATAACTAAACCATTAACAACCCCGTTAAATAAAATGTTGTACAATGCTGCACCAAGCATACCACCAGCAATAGGTCCTAAAATTGGAACAACTGCATATTTCCAGTTTGAACTTCCTTTACCTGGAATTGGTAATAACATATGCATAATACGTGGACCAATGTCACGAGCTGGGTTAATTGCATAACCAGTCGCACCACCTAAACTTAAACCAATCGCTACGATTAATAAACCTACGATAAGTGGATTTAAACCGTCAGTAAATTTATTAGCTCCTATAAACAATAATCCCATAACTAAGATCATAGTTCCAATAATCTCACTTAAGAAGTTGGCAACATAGTTTGGATATGAAGGTCCAGTAGAGAATACTGCTAATTTCGCACCTTGATCTTCAGTTTTTTTCCAATGTGGTAAATATGTAGCCCATACAAGTGCTGCACCAATCATGGCACCGATCATTTGAGCAATGATGAATGGAACAACTTTAGACCATGGGAATGATCCGTCAATTGCAAACCCAAGTGTTACTGCAGGATTTAAATGTGCTCCCGAAACATTACCAGCTGCATAAACACCTAGCATAACAGCAAGCCCCCAACCTAACGAAATAACGATCCAATCTGCACCTTTACCTAACGCACCTTTAAGGTTAACGTTAGCACATACACCGCCACCAAATAATATCAAAATGGCTGTACCAATTACTTCCGCTAAAAATTCACTCATATTAAACACCCTCCTAATATTTTTCGTGCTAATACATAAAAATCCCTCTACGAACTTACAACTATACCTATTATTCGCATAATTAATTATACAAATTTATCGCATAGTGTTTTTGTCATAGAGGGTCTCATTTACTCATCTCATATATTAACTTAATTAGAAGTATAATACTATATGAAAACGTTGTCAAATCAATTTACCAAATTGATGTATCACTAGACGTGATATATTGGGCACCGCTTTCAATAGCAAGTTCAATTTCTTCTTCCGTATTTATTAATCCACCGGCAATTATACGTTTACCTGTTTGGTCACTGATTTCTTTAATTACTTTAGTTGCAACACCTGGCAGAACTTCTACTAAGTCTGGATCCGACTGTTTAATCAATTCAATGCTTCTACTCAAGGCGGTACTATCTAAGATAAACACTCGTAATATCGTTAAAGTATTTAACTTTTTCGCACGTCTTATAATTTTTGATTTAGTTGAAATAATGCCATGTGGTTTATATTGTTGTATAACATATTCAACAGCA
Source organism: Mammaliicoccus sp. K-M42 (assembly GCF_022386375.1). Classification (NCBI taxonomy): domain Bacteria; kingdom Bacillati; phylum Bacillota; class Bacilli; order Caryophanales; family Staphylococcaceae; genus Mammaliicoccus; species Mammaliicoccus sp. K-M42. The sequence goes on from NZ_JAJNIS010000002.1 coordinate 139,254, forward strand.
GCTTCATCATTAGATAAACCTTTTATAAGATCTATATGCAACATAACTTCTGTATCATGTTTTTTTATTTGTTCTAAAATCCCTTGCAAATGACCTATATGAGTATCTAATAATACGCAACGATCATAGTCCATCTTAAAGAATTTTTCCATATCTTTCATAGATCGAATAGCCGGTAATATATGTTTATTCATCTTATCCTCCTACATGACTCTTTTAAATAATTTTTCTAACTCATAAGTTGTTAATTCAATAATAATTGGTCTACCATGTGGACAAGTAAATGGATCAGTTGTATCTCTTAATTCATCAATCAAGTGACTCATCTCATGATTTCTTAAGTAGTGATTAGCTTTAATTGATTTTTTACAACTCATCATAATAGCCGCATCTTCACGCAATTTTTTAATATCTACTTTTTCATGTTTTAATACATAATCAATCATATCCTTAATGATTTCTTCTGCTTCAATATGTGGCAACCAAACGGGATATTCACTAACCATATAATCATGATGTCCAATTGGTTCTAAGAATATGCCCGCTTCTTCTAAAGGATGCAAATATTTTTCAATAATCATATGTTCGTCTCTTGAAAAGTTAAATGTTAATGGCAACAATAAACTTTGAGTTTCATTCGTTACTTCCCCAATTTTTTCTTTAAAGAATTCATATTTTATACGTTCTTGAGCGGCGTGTTGGTCAATCATAAACATTCCTGTATCATTTTGAGCAATAATATATGTTCCATGCACTTGACCAACTACTTCCATATAAGGAACTCGCGGTGTACTTGATTTAGTTTCTTCAATTTGACTTTGTTCATCATTGTCATTTGTATTTTCTATATTAATAGCGTGTTCGTATTCGTTATTATTAATTTCTGTTTTTTCAATTTCAGCTTGCTCATCCTCATGTTGAATATACGAATGTTCTGTGTTTGTATCTATATCTTCATTTATAAATGAATGGTTATCTTTTTTATCTTTAAATTGCCATTGCTGTGAGTTAGTACTATTCGTTAAATTTTGTTTGTAATTATTTTCAAACGTTTTATTGAATTCATTTGTTTCATCTATCGTGTCATTATCAATTTGACTTTGTTGTTTCACTTGTTCCTGACTACGTTTAGCTTCAAAATCTAACTTCTGCTGTTCAAAAATCTCTTTTTGTGATTTTTTAGGCATATGGTTATCTAAAGAAGTGCCTGGTATTAGAGACATTCCTCTAAAGGCTTCTTTAATTTTGTTATTAATTAAATCATAAAGTAATTGTTCTTTTGAAAGTCTTACTTCTAGTTTAGTCGGATGTACGTTTACATCTACTAATATAGGATCCATTTCAATATTAATATAGACAATAGGATATCTGCCGATTGGTAAAAGTGTATGATAACCTTCGATGATAGCTTTATTTAGAACAAAATTCTTAATGTATCTACCATTAATAAAAATAGAAATATAATGTCTATTACTTCTCGTATGTTCAGGTTTGCAGACGTAACCTTTCATTACATAATCATCTGTTTCACCTTTGATTTCCACTAAATCTTTAGCTATTTTCATGCCATAAATTTCTGCCATCACTTCGTTCGTTTTACCAGATCCATTAGTTGACAGCACTGTTTTATCATCAGATACGAGATTAAATGAAATATTCGGATGGCTCATCGCCATTCTATTTACGATATCTGTAATCTTACCTAATTCTGTATATAGACTTTTAACATATTTCAACCTTGCTGGCGTATTATAAAATAAATCTTTCACAAGTATGTCTGTACCTTTTTTAGCTTTTGCCGGTTGTTGTTTAATAATTTCACCGTTTTCAACTTGTACTTCATGTCCAAGCATACCATCAGTACATGTCTTCATAGTCACTCTACTTACAGATGAAATACTCGCTAATGCTTCACCTCTAAAGCCTAAAGTACGTATGTGAAATAGGTCATAGTCATTATTTATTTTGCTTGTTGCGTGTCTTCCAAATGCTTTATTAATGTCTTCTTCTTCTATACCAGTTCCATTATCTACAACTCTAATTGATTGTATGCCTGATTCCTTTATAGTTATATCTATTTGAGTTGCTTGTGCATCTACTGCATTTTCCAATAATTCTTTCACGACAGAAGCAGGTCTTTCTACAACTTCTCCAGCGGCAATTTTATTGGCTAAAGATAATTCAAGCTCTTTAATTTTTCCCAATGCACTCACACTTTCTATTTAAGTTGATTTTGTAATTCTTGAATTTTTGTTAATGCTTCTATAGGCGTTATATTCATCAAATCTATTGATTTAATTTTCTTCTCGATTTCAGACGGGCTATGTTCTTCAAACAATTGGAATGCAGGTTGGTCAAATTTTTCAACTTTACGTTCTACTTTTGTATGAGATTCTAATTCCTGAAGAATAGTATGTGCTCTTTCTATAATTTCATCAGGCAAATCAGTTAATTTTGCAACATGTATACCATAACTTTGGTCAACCGCGCCTTCTTTAACTTTATGCAAGAAAATGAGTTCTCCTTGGTATTCTTGTGCTGCAACGTGAATATTTTTAAGTCCAGATAAAGTTTCATCAAGATGTGTAAGTTCATGATAGTGTGTAGAAAATAATGTCTTTGCCTTTGTATGATGATGTACATACTCAATCATAGATTGCGCTAATGCCAATCCATCAAATGTTGATGTACCTCTACCAATTTCATCAAAAATAATTAAACTGTCTTCTGTTGCACCAACCATTGCTTTTTCCGCTTCTAACATTTCAACCATAAATGTACTTTTACCTGATACTAAATCATCTGCAGCACCAATTCTTGTAAATATTTGATCAAATATAGGTAATTGCGCGTAATCTGCAGGTACATATGCACCCATTTGAGCCATAATGCTTATAATCGCAATTTGTCGCATATAAGTACTTTTACCAGACATATTTGGGCCAGTTATTAAGTATATAAACCCTTCTTGATCTAAATAGCAGTCATTAGGCACATAATCATTATGATCCATTACTCTCTCAACAACTGGATGACGAGATGATTTTAATGATAAAGTTTTGTCTTCACTAAATATTGGTCTTGTGTAACGATTTTTTTGTGCTATTTCAGCAAAACTTTGTAGACAATCTAACTCTGATAACAATTTCGCTTGTGTTTGTAATTGTTCAGTAAATGCCTTAACTTTCTGTCTTAATTCAAGGAATAACTGATATTCTAATGCTATCGCTTTATCCTCTGCACCTAAAATAATAGATTCTTTTTCTTTAAGTTCTTCCGTAATAAATCTTTCAGCATTTGATAATGTCTGTTTACGTTGATAACCGAGTGCATCAGTATCTATGTTATTTAAATTAGCTCTAGTAATTTCTATATAATATCCGAAAACTTTATTAAAGCTTACTTTTAATGATTTCACACCGGTTCTTTCTCTTTCTTTCAACTGTAACTCTGCAATCCATTGTTTACCATTTGTAGATGCTTCTTTATATTGATCAAGTGTTTCATGGTATCCTTTTTTAAATATTCCACCTTCTTTTACTGAGATTGGCGGATCTTCAACTAAGCTTTCTTCAAGTAAATGTTCTAAATCTCTTAACGGTTTAAGCTCTTTAAATCTTTCAATTGAATTTGAATCTAGTCTTTCTATAATTTCCTTAATATACGGAATTTGTTTTATTGAATAATTTAATTGAATTAAGTCTTTAGCATTCACATTACCATAACTTACTCTTCCAACTAGTCTTTCTATATCATATACCATATTCAAGTAACTTCTTAACTCATCACGTTCAATAAATCCGTTGACCAATAGTTCAACAGCATCTAATCTTTGTTCAATATCTCGTTGTTTAATTAATGGTCTATCAATCCATTGTTTTAATCTTCTTGCTCCCATTGGCGTTTTTGTATCATCCATTAACCATAAAAGTGTTCCTTTTTTTGATTTAAGTCTAATACTTTCAGTTAATTCAAGATTTCTTTTAGCATAAAAATCCATTTTCATATAATCTAGTGCTCTATACACCACAACTTCTTCTATATGAGGCATATCTCTTTTACCATTATCATGGATATAATTTAATAAATAATTTAATGATTTCTTTTGAGCTTGAGAAGTATTAGTTACAACTTCGTAATCACGTTCATCATAACTATCTACAACAGTGATTGTTTCAGTTATAAGTTGAATTTGTTTATACAAATTATTTGGCAAAATTTTATTCACTATAATTTCATTCGGATGAATCGTTGTAATTTCGTTAATCAAAGTTGTTTCATCAATGAATGAAGTTACCTTTAACTCTCCTGTCGTTACATCACAATAACTTAAATGAAACTCCCCATCTTCTTTAATAAAACTTAAAATATAATTATTAGCTTTTTCATCCATTCCTTTTTGGTCCATAACAGTACCCGGTGTAATTACTTGTACAACTTCTCTACGAACCATACCTTTAGTTTGAGTCGGATCTTCCATTTGCTCACAAATTGCTACTTTATAACCTTTAGATATTAATTTTTCTATATATCCTGAAGCAGAATGATAAGGTACACCACACATAGGAATTGGATCTTTTTTAGCATCTCTTCTAGTTAAAGTAATTTCTAAAACTCTAGATGCTTCAACTGCATCATCATAGAACATTTCATAAAAGTCACCTAATCTAAAAAATAATAATGTATCTTGGTATTGTGATTTTATCTTTAAATATTGAGCCATCATTGGCGTTGGTTTAGACATCTATTTTCACGTTCCTTTTTTTAACTTTCGATTTATCTATTTTATCAAAATTTCTAACAATAAACGAGTAAAAAAAAATCATTAGCCTACGCATTGGCAGACTAATGATTATGTTTATTAATGTGAACAACTGCTCGTATTTGGTGCATTATTCACTGCAGCACCTGTTTCACCAGTAAGCTGATTCCCACCTGTTGATTCAATAATTTCATTTGTAACAGTATGACTAATTGAATGAGACACCATTTGTAACAGTTCATTTACTTCTACTTGAGCTTCTTTAAATTCACTTACTATTGGCATTTCATCTAATTCTTTTTCTATATTTTCTATTTTAGCTTCAACCATTGCTAATGCTTTTTCTTTACCATAGTTTTGGAAATTGACAGCTTGTTTTTGTAATGATTTTAAACTTGCCATTTTTTCTCTTACAGTTTGATTCTCATGTATTTGAGCTTCAGCGCGTTTAAAGAAATCTACTTCTTCTGTTTCAGACATCATTTTACCTAATTTTCTTGCTTGATCAAGAATATCTTCTTTTGTATACATTTAATGTACCACCTTTTCTTTAGATACAATCTCTATAAATTCACCATTTAATGAATATTGCTTAGCTTCAGTTATTTTAACTTTTACTATTTTTCCTATTACATCTTTTGAACCTTTAAAGTTAACTAATTTATTTTTTTCAGTATATCCAGCTAATACTTCATCATCTCTTTTACTAGAACCTTCGCATAATACATATACTTCTTGTCCTTCGTATGGTTTCAATGATTTAGCTGTATACTCTCCAACCACTTTATTTAATCTTTGAAGTCTTGCTTTTTTCTCTTTGTCAGGAACATTATCCTTCATTTTAGCTGCTGGCGTACCTTCTCTAGGTGAATATACATACGTATATGCATGTTCAAATCCAACTTCATGATAAAGTTTAATCGTTTCCAAAAATTGTTCTTCTGTCTCATTAGGATAGCCAACAATGATGTCAGTTGTCAATGCAACATCTGGTATTGCTGCTCTAATCTTTTGAACTAGCTCAAGATAACTTTCACGAGTATATTTACGACCCATAATTTTTAGTACTTGATTATTACCAGATTGAACAGGTAAATGTATGTGAGGTACGATATTTCCACCATTTTTAATCACTTCAATTAATCGATCATCAAAATCCCATGGATGACTCGTTGTAAAGCGAACTCTTGGTATGTCAATTTTAGTCATATCATTTAATAAATCACCTAGACCATAATTTAATCCTTCAATATCTTTACCATATGCATTTACGTTTTGACCTAATAGACATATTTCTTGATAACCTTGTCGTGCTAAATCTCTAACTTCAGCAATAATTTCTTCTGGCATACGACTTCTTTCTTTACCACGTGTGAATGGTACGATGCAATACGTACAGAACTTATCACATCCATACATTATATTTACCCATGCTTTTATTCTACCATTTCTAACTTTAGGTAAATTTTCAATAACATCTCCTTCTTTTGACCACACTTCAACTACCATTGCTTTAGACATATACGCTTCTTCTAAAATTTCTGGCAATCTATGAATATTATGTGTACCGAAAATCATATCAACATTTTGGTATGATTTGAGAATTTTATTTACAACTGATTCTTCTTGAGACATACATCCACATACACCAATTAAACAGTCTGGTCTTTCTTGTTTAAGATGCTTTAAATTACCAATCTCACTAAATACTTTGTTTTCAGCATTTTCTCTTATTGCACAAGTATTAAGTAAAATCACATCTGCATCATCAACAGAATGAGTTGGTGCATATCCTAACGCTTGGAATATTCCCGCCATAACTTCTGTATCATGTTCATTCATTTGACAACCATAAGTTCTAATATAGAATTTACGACCTTTCCCCATCCCTCTATGTCGCTCATCTATTTTAAAATCATCATGATATTCAATTTGTGATTTACCTCTTTGTTTAGCTTCCTTTAAGTTTGGAGGTTGATAAACATGTTCGAAGTATTTGCTATAATCTTTTTCTAAATTAGGTTCTGTCTTCGCATTAGCACCATGTTTTCTTTGCTCTTCATTCAATGTCAAAACCCTTTCTGCCCATATATTTACATCTTTATATTATATTAGAGTTCAACACAAAGTGCAAAAAAGTTTAAATATTTTCACAGTTAACATTTATTCAAGATTAATCCAAAATCTTTTTGTAATTTCGTTGTCATCTGATATAAAAGGTTCTGCTTCAACACCATTGTTATGAATAATAACCTTTTGACTTGCTAAATTATTTTCATCACATGTTATGAGCGCTTTTTCAACTGATTCTTCACGTAATTCTATCAGTGCATACTCTAACAATTTTGTTGCATACCCTTTACCTCTTTCACTTTTTCTTACCCCATAACCAACATGTCCACCTTTATTTTCCAAGAATTCATTTAGTGCATATCTAATATTTACAGCACCTACAATATGCTGATTATCTATTAAGACAAATGTTTTTGCTTTTACAAAGTCTTTGTTAATTGGATTAATTGCTTCTTTTTGCATCATTAACATGTCTTTGAATCCACCATGGTGTTTTACATCAGTTGACCATGGAACCACACTTTCTTCATTTTCATACCATTCACTTATATACTCTGTAAACATGCTTTCGATATCTGTATTTATTTCTCTAAATTCCATAAATTCACCTCTTTAATGCAGTTCTTTAATTTGTTCTTCGTCATTCGCATTTAGCATATGATAATAAATGCCTTGTTGCTCTATTAAAGCTTGTTGTGTACCTGATTCAATAAGTTCTCCGTTTGCCAATACAAATACTAAATCTGCTTTTTTAACAGTATTCAACCTATGGGCAATAATAATACTCGTTCTACCGATCATTAAAGTTTCTAAAGCTTCTTGAATTTTTATTTCTGTCACTGTATCTATACTACTTGTCGCTTCATCTAACAGTAAGATTTTAGGGTCTTGTAACAAACATCTTGCTATTGATACAAGTTGTCTTTCCCCTTGTGACAATGAGCCGGATTCCCCTTTTAAAACAGTTTCATAACCACTCTCAAGCTCTTTAATAAATTCGTGTGCATTTGCTTTTTTAGAAGCCTCAATTACTTGTTCATAAGTTGCGTTTGGTGTGCCATACATAATATTATCTTTTATCGTTCCATCGAATAAATATGGGTCTTGTAACACAACACCTATTTCTTTCCTTAAAGACTTTCGCGTCATTTTATTGATTGGAATATCATCTATAAGAATTTTTCCACTTTGTACATCATAATAATGTAATATAAGTTGAACAATTGTTGTTTTACCAGCTCCAGTAGCACCAACTAATGCTACCGATTCACCATTATTTATTTTAAAGGACAAGTCTTTGATTGTTGGATTTTTTTGAGTCTTATCATACTTGAATACAACATTTTCGAATTCAATAGTACCTTTTATATCTTCGTAATCTGATGCATCGTCTTCATCTTTTTCAACTGGTTCATTCATAATATCAAATACACGTTCAGCACCGGCAATAGCTGATAATACAGTATTAAATTGGTTTGCTAAATCTGATAAAGGTCGTGTGAATTGTCTCGCATATTCTGCAAAAATAACTATAACACCGACTGTTACCCCAGCTGCATTATTTAAAGCTAAAATACCACCAATTCCTGCTACGATAGCAAAACTTAAATTATTTAAGTAGTTCATTACTTTTGGTATCATGCCACCAATTGTTGTTGACCAGAAACTATATTCTTTTACATTTCTTGCTTTTTCATTGAATGTTTCCATTACATATTTTTCTTGAGAAAATGCTTTAACCACTGTTTGACCGTTCACAATTTCTTCAATATAGCCATTCATAATACCGAGTTGTTTTTGCCTTAAAGCATATAATACACTCGTACGTGCTGTAATCCATCTTAAACTCACGAACATGATTGGAATGATCGTCATAGTTAATAGTGTGAGTAACGGACTTAAATAGAGCATTATTGAAAGTGTACCTATTAATGTCACTACACTAGAAGTAAATTGAATGAACGATGAATTTAAAACTTGTGATACATTTTCAATATCATTTTGCATTCGACTCATTAATTCGCCATGTTGCTTCTTATCATAATATGATACTGGCAACTTTTGAAAATGTTTAAAAAGTTGATCTCTTAATAAATAGACTGTACGTTGTGCAATGCTCACCATCATAAATGATCCAATATATGAAGTTATGGATAATGATACATAAACAATCAGTATGATTACAATATATTGAGGGAGACCACTTAAATCTTTAGGTATAACTTTTGTATCGATTATACGACCGATTAAAAATGGTCCAATTAGACTCAATATTGAAGCACATACAATCATAAATATTACGATTATCAATTGAATTCGCTTTTCATCAATTAAATTCCAAATATTAAGTAATGTTCCTTTAGTATCACGTGCTCTTTTTTTCTTTTTCGGATTCTTTTTTGAAAAATCTGCAGCTTTGAAAACAGGCTGATGACCATAAGGTTGTTTTATACTCATGATGAACTCACCGCACTTTCTTGACTATTGGCGATTTCTTTATAAAGTCTTGATGTTGCTAATAGAGACTCATGTGTATCTATTGCTTCAATCCGTCCATCTACAAGTAACATAATTCGATCAGCGGTCTTAGCTGTTGAAATCTTTTGAGTCACTATTAACTTCGTTGTATCTTCATCTTCTAATGCATCCCATAAAGCCGATTCTGTCTTAATGTCTAATGCTGAAGTAGAATCATCTAAGATTAATAACCCCGGCTTTCTTACGAGAGCTCTAGCGATTGACAGTCTTTGTTTTTGACCACCTGATAAAGTTACACCTTGCTGACCAATTAAAGTGTCATACTGATTATCAAAACGCTCAATAGATTGATGAATTTGTGCTTTTTCAGATGACATTTCTAATTCTTCTATTTCTGCAGACGGATCTCCAAACTGCAAATTCTCATATATTGTTCCTGAAAATAAAAGTGCTTTTTGAGGTACATAACCAATAGCATCTCTTAAAGCTTCTATATCCCAGTCATTCACATTTTTGTTATTTAATAATATTTCGCCAGATGTTGCTTTGTACATTTTAGGTATTAAACTTAATAATGTTGACTTGCCTGAACCAGTAGCACCCATAATCGCAAAAGTTTCTTTAGGTTTAACATCAAAACTAATATTTTCTAATACAGGATTATGTGCATTTGGATATGTAAATGAAACATCTTTAAATGAAATACTATAAGCATAATTTGAAGAATGGTTTACTTCGTCATTTATCACTCGTTCATCTGATTCTGTAATTAGCACTTCTTCAATGCGGTCACTTGAAGCTTTCATTCTACTTAATGTCATAATTAAAAATGCTAACATACCAAAGCCACCTTGCATTCTCATTCCATAATTTAAAATGGCAACGAGCTTACCTATTTCTAATGTAGATTGATTTACCATATCTGAACCAAACCAAATAACAGCTAAAATACTACCATTTATAATCAGTAATAATGATGGATTGATAAGTTCCATAAGTCTTAATGCATATGTATAATTGTGTCTAATATCTTTAATTTTTTCTTTAAACTGACTTGTTTCCTGTTCACTCGTTTGACTTGCTTTAATCAATCTAACTGCTTCCAAATTTTGTTGGAAAAATCTATTCATTTCATCAAACTTTCTTTGAATTTTAGTGAATAGTTTAGATCCCGTTCGAGCAATTATAAAAATAATTATAAAAATAATTGGTGTACCTATAACTAAGTAAATCGCTAACCTAGGTTCAACAACAAAGCTCATTATTATACTACCAATAATCATCAATGGTGCTCTTAACATAATTCTAATTGACATATAAACTGCTTGATCACAATTGTTTACATCACTTGTTAATCTAGTGATTAAGCTAGACGTTTTAAATTTTTCTAAGGTTGCTAAAGAAAAAGTTTGTATCTTGCTAAATTGGGCAGTCCTTAAATCATAAGCAAATGCTTGACTGACATGACCTGCTACGAAGCTATTCCACACACCAGAAACTAGTGCAGCTAAACCTGTTACAAGCATAATTGCTAAATATAAATAAACGTGATTTAAATCATCCTTCAAAATACCGTTATCTATAATTTCAGATATAAAAATTGGTTGAACTAATTCTACTGCTAGCTCTACTAACATTAATATTAAACCTAATGCGAATAGCCATTTATACGGTTTAATAAATTTAAGTACTGTCTTCAATTTGCTCGTCCCCTTTATTTCATAAAACGAAATATTTCTATAACATTCTCCTTTTTATTTTAACTTCTACTTAACTTTAATTATGATTCATTTTCATACAATTAAAAATAATATTAAAAAAAGTGGTTTATTCTTTATATTTTTCTGTTAAAGATTCCATAGTTATACCTTCTGGAACATGATAAAACTTTATTTGAGAAATAATACTTTCACATTCAAGTTCAGCCATTCTTTCATTTATTTGCTCTATTAAAATCAAACAAGCATTCATTTCTCCTTCAATTGTCGTTTCTAAAGGATGAACTTCATATTTCAATCCAGATTGGTCGATTACTTTAATTGCCTCATCAACTAATGGTATAACTTCTGTTTCATTATGTTTGGGAATAATTTGAATGCTCATTAACGTATTTGTCATTTTATGTTCTCCCTTCAATTTAGAAAAAAAGCCCATAGATAAATCTATGAGCTTAAAGTGTGACTATTATACAATTATTTAAATTGAGAAACAAGTTCATCAAATTGATTTTTTTCAAGTTTTAATGATTTTTTAACAAGAGGTTCTTCATCAAATTGCTCTATTTGAGATTCATATGATGGTGTTTCTTTATCTTGATAAATAATACCTGTAATCATAGATTCTGTATCAAGCACTGTTTGCATAGCTTGAGCTTTATTTGAATTATCGTAATCTTCAATATCAGCAAGTTTCGTTAAATTCTCTTTAAACCAATCATACGTGTTAATTTTGTTGTATGTCACACATGGTGAGAATACATTAACAAAAGAAAATCCTTTATGATTAATCGCTTCTTCAATGATATTTGTTAATTCTTTAATATCACTTGAGAAACTTTGTGCTACAAAAGTCGCACCTGATGAAATAGCAAGTTCTAAAGGCGCTACATTTTGTTCAATGTTTCCTTTCGGAGTTGATTTAGTAACAAAACCCTTTGCAGAACTTGGCGATGTTTGTCCTTTAGTTAATCCATAAATTTGATTATCCATTACAATATAAGTCATATCCATGTTTCTTCTTAAGGCATGAATCGTATGGCCCATACCGATTGCAAAGCCATCACCATCTCCTCCAGATGCTATAACTGTTAGGTCTTTATTAGCCATTTTAACGCCTTGAGCTAACGGTAATGAACGACCGTGTATAGAATGGACACCATATGAATTTACATATCCACTTAATCGTCCAGAACAACCGATACCTGTAATAAGTGCAACTTCTTCTGGTTCTAGCCCTACATTAGCTGCAGCCTTTTGAATTGCGGCTTGTACTGAGAAATCTCCACATCCTGGGCACCAGTTTGGTTTAACATTATTTCTAAAATCTTTGAATGTTGCCAATTATATCAACTCCTTCAAATTGCTTACTATTTCTAATGCTTTATCTTCAATTTCATGTGGTAAGAATGGTGTACCATCATATTTTGTTTGGTTTATGATTTTATTTTGATGATTTATATTCATTTTAATAATATTAGATAGTTGACCTTGATAATTATGTTCAGCTACTACTACTTTTTTAGCTTTATTGAATGCTTCTTGTACAACGTCTGAAGGAAATGGATGTAATTGTCTTATTTGAATATGATTTACTTTAGCGCCTTGATGATCCAATCTAGAAATCGCCTCATCAATTGCTCCAGCAGTTGATATAAATCCTACATAAAGAATATCCGCTTCATCATATTTTTCATTTGATTCAACTGGCTCATCGATTAGCAATTGAGCAGTTTTTCGCATACGTTTATCCATTTGCTTTTGTCTATTTTCAGCACTTTCAGAAGGCTTACCTTCTTCATTATGTTCTACACCTGTAACATGGTGGATTCCACCTTTAGTTCCAGGTAATACACGAGGTGAAACACCTGAATCAGTTAATGCATAACGCTTAAAGTATGCTTTATCTTCTTGTGCTTCTAAATCACCTTCAACTAATGCTCCACGACGAATTTCAACTTTATCATAATCTAAAGATTCAACTGTTTGTTTACCTAATGACAATTGTAAATCTGATAATAAAATTACTGGACATTGATATTCTTCAGCTAAGTTAAATGCTTCTATCGTTAAATAGAATGCATCACTTGCACTTGTTGGCGCTAACACAATTTTAGGAATATCACCATGTGTACCATAAATCATTTGCATTAAATCAGACTGTTCTTGTTTAGTTGGTAAACCTGTTGATGGACCACCACGTTGTGTATTAACTATAACAAGTGGTGTTTCAGTCATACCTGATAAACCAATAGATTCCATCATCAATGATAATCCTGGTCCTGCTGATGATGTAAATGAACGTACGCCAGCATAGTTAGAACCAATCGCCATAGTACATGCTGCAATTTCATCTTCAGTTTGGATAACAGCACCACCTAAAGCAGGTAAGCGATCTATCATGTATTCCATAATTTCAGAAGCTGGTGTAATTGGATAAGCTGCCATAAATCTAACACCTGCTGCAACTGCACCTAAACCAATTGCATCATTACCTATCATGAATAAATGACCTTCTGAATCAATAGGTTCTAATGTATGTTCGCTATTTAAACTTTCCATTTCTTCTTTCATTAAGCGATAGCCTTCATTTAAAGCTTGTATATTTAAATCTACAACACTCTCGCCTTTTTTACCGAACAAATCTTTAATTAATGATTCAAATACTTTTGTATCTAAATTCATAACTGCACATGTTGCACCTACAGCAACCATATTTTTCATTAAAGCAGTTCCTAGTTCTTTAGCTACACCTGTAAACGGAAGACTTACTAATTGAGCTTTACTATCTTCAGGATTTTGTGGTTTAGCTTTTTCATCAGCAATTATTATACTTCCTTCAAGCATTTCACCATAATTTACATCTATTGTTTCTTGGTCGAATGCAATCAATATATCTAAATCGTCACTTATAGCTCTAACTGGCTTCGACGATACTCTAATTTTATTGTTCGTATGACCGCCTTTAATTCTACTTGAAAAATGACGGTATCCGTATAAATAATATCCTTGGCGGTTCATAGCAGTTGCAAAAATTTCACCTGTTGATTCAATTCCTTCACCTTGCTGTCCGCCAACTTTCCATGAAATTTGTGATTTCATTTTATGGCCTCCCCATGTAATATCTCAATTTATATCATAACAAAAAAAGCCCTTTAATCCTATGAAATTAAAGGGCTTTAGTAAAAATCAGTCTAATGGACGATACTATTCAAATGGATGATCATCGTTAATTAAAACTCTTTGAATTTTTTTAGCCTTACCTTCTGCATTGAGATCAATAATTACACCAGACAATACTTTTCTACCTTCATCTGGCAAATTATGACGTTGTGGCAAGCTTGTTATAAATCTTTCTATAACTTCTTCTTTTTTAATGCCAAGAATACCATCATAGTATCCTGTCATTCCTACGTCCGTAATATATGCTGTACCACCATTTAACACGCGCTCATCAGAAGTTTGAATGTGTGTATGTGTTCCAACCATAGCACTCACTCGCCCATTCAAATACCAACCCATTGCATTCTTTTCAGACGTTGTTTCAGCGTGAAAGTCTACAAATATATATGGTGTTATTTTCGATGCTTGTTCAATTAGTTCATCTGCTTTTTTAAATGGGCAATCTATTGCTGGCATGAATGAACGGCCTTGTAAATTAATAATTGCAATATCTTTATCATTTACTTTAATAATTCTCATACCTATTCCAGGTGCTTCTTCAGGAAAATTTGCAGGTCGTACCATTCTGTTAGCTTGACCTATAAAATCGTATATTTCCCTTTGACCATATGTATGGTTTCCCATTGTTAAAAAGTCAGCACCCATACGTAATATTTCTTTATATAATTTTTCTGTTAATCCTTTGCCGTGAGCAGCATTTTCTGCATTCACAATGGTTAAAGTTGGTTTATAACTTGCTTTAATTTTTGGTAAATAATTTTCTAATTGCTCTCTTCCTAATTTACCTACAATATCACCTATAAATAAAATTCTCAATATTGACATCCTCTCTATACACTATATATTCTAATTCAAAACAAAAATTTTTAAAAGAGATGATTAATATTTTTTTATTAGGGTATTTATAAAATGGACGCTATATAGACATGATTGAAATATGATTGTTTTGTTAACGTTACAAAATCTTACTAGGAGTGTTTATTTAAACATGGGAATTGAAATTCAACCAGAAAAATTTGCAGAATTAGTGGTTAGTGCAAATCCGTCCGTAGAAGAAAATGCAGAAGATATTGCGAAAGACTGTTTAGAATTATACGTTACAGCATTTAAGCTTGCTGAAAAGTATGGTAATTGTGGTGTTAATTCACAAGAAACATCTAACGTCTTAAAAGAAGCTTTAGAATTAGAACTGAACTTAACACATTAATTAATTATAAAATATTAATCCAAAATAACATCTCTACAATAATTGTAGAGATGTTATTTTGGATTATTTCATTATAAAGTTTACAATATTTTCTGTTGTTCCGATTTTGTCTGCATCTAATAGTCTATTCGTAATATTGTAGTAATCAATTTCTTTGTTCTCTAATAACTGTCTTGCTAAAATGCGTTCATCATTACTTGCAATTTCAATATTTACAAGTTCAAATATATCGAAATAAAAACCGATTTGTTGTGAATAATCTTCCGTATCTTCTTGTAATAAGAATATTGGTTTATTCAAATGTGCAAAGTCGAAAATTGTTGAGGAATAATCTGTAATCATAGCTTCTGAAATCAAGTATATTTCTTGAATATCTACAAATTCATTATAAAAACAATGGATTCGTTCACTCAATTCACTATATATCCGTCTTAAATGAGCTTCATTAGGATGTAATTTAACTATAATTTCATATTCTTCCGGCAAATGTTCAAGTAAAATGATCAGATTAATTTTTGATAATATTTCTCGTTTCTCTTTTCGCCATGTAGGACAGAATAATATAAATTTCTTATCTTTATTTTTAGTAAAGAAGTACTTAGAACGAACGCGATCGCTTTCTTCTTCATTACTTTGTATTAAATATTCATTTCTAGGTGCACCAAGCTCAAGTACTTGTAAGTTTTTATTCTCTTTAAGATCAAATGAGGACTCCAATAGGATTGTATTTATAGCCGAAGAAGTAAGTAAATAATCCCACTTTTTCATTCTCGGTCTAAATGCTTGAACTTGTTCTTTTCTTTCAATTTCATCCCCTAAATCATTCAACATTCTTTTTAAAGGGAAACCATGCCATGTTTGTATAAATATTTGTTCTTTATGCTTAAATACTCTATCTAAAGTATTTCCATTCACTATTACATATTTACATTCTCTAAATGTTCGATTATAAATTTCACTACCGAATCTTATAGGAACTAAATTATAACTTCTAACCTCCATATCTACCAATGCATTTCTAGAACTTACGTATACCTCTTTTTCAGGAAAATGTTTTTTAATATAAATTCCTAAATACTTAGGATCTCCACTAAAATTATTACCATGAAACGACTCGATAAACACTTTGTTATGCGAAGGTTTAATTTGATCATATATTTGTTTCATTTTATCTATTTTTCTTTTTTCATATTTCTCTTTAGCAAAATTAAACACTTTTTCATTATTTAAGACTGCTCTTAATAATGGCTTTGTTTTATATTGCTCGTATAAATCTCTACCATATTCAAGCTTTGACTTCTTCCCATTATTGCTCTTTGAAACTTTTGTATTAACTGAACCTCTTTTAAGTTCATTCATACACCCAATTGATGACTCAATGAAATCATTCGCATAATCTCTATCTATAAACGTATCTTTCATCAATGCTACATCTGCAGCTCTTTGTTCTTTAGTATATTTATGATCAATAAAGTCAAGTAGTCGTTTGCAATCGTCTTGTATATTTTTTTCTAAAAATTCAATCGCATGATATTTTTGATAAATTCTTTGAAGAACACCATCTTCACCAGCGTAAATAAAAGCTTTATTTCCTTCAGCAATTGCTTCTAATATAGAATATCCCAACGTTTCATATGGTGAAGAAGAAATATAAATATAATTCTTCGGTTCTCTCTCATTAATATGTATATTATCTTCTAAATGATAATACTGAATTAAGTTCTTATACAATATTTCAGACGGACCATACCCTTTTATATATAACTGAATATCGTCATGCCCTTCAATGTTAACAATTCGATTCATCAATTTTATTACATATGAAATGTCTTTAATATTATCTTCAAAACGAGCTTTAATTAACAAGTTTCTTTTTGTTACACTTGCTTCTTCATTTAATTCAATATGTGATGCATCTACATATTGGTTGAAAACATTCGTAACTTTAAAGCGTTTCATAAAATCATTTTTAACATCCATTGTACTTACTCTAAATGCATCGATAGAGTCCATCGCTAAATCTTGACCATCATTTATATAAGCTAATGGCGCATGAATCTCACCTACAATTTTAATACGATAATCTATCGATTTAATTTCTCTTGCTAAATAAAAGAAAGTTTCTCTCGTCAAAATAACTAAATCAGCTCCGACTAAGTCATGAGCATCCTCAAATAGTTTGAAATTCAAATTTTTATCAAATAATTGTTCATTGATCATGATGTTAAACTTTGCAGTTTTATCAAATTCTTTAAAATTATAATACGTAACCTCATGATTAGATTTAATAAAAGATTTGATTAAGTTGATGTTGCTTCTTGATGTTCCACCTTTTGCAAAAAGATTGAACCCTAGAATTTTGATATTCATTCAATCTCGCCCCTCTTTTAATTGGAGTTAACAATTTAATTTTTTCTCTATATTAACACTAATTTAATATTTAATCTATATATAACAACAATTTATGACATAATTGATAAAAATTTTATTTTATTCTAATTAACACAAAAAAGGAGATAACCTGAGTTCAAGTTATCTCCTTTATATAAACTTTAATGTTACGTTTTTTTATCCCTAGTTAGCAGCCTTAAAAGATTACATATCCTATTCTTTAACAGGTATTAAATCAATTAATACATTCATTATATAGCTTACTATCCCTATAGTAATCGCTATCAGCAAATCTTGAACAATAAAGCAATAAACTAGAATTCCTATTAAGTGACTTATGATTAAATTCATAAATATATATTTTAAAGTCATCATTTATCATTGCCCCTTCAACATCAATATACCACGTTTTCATTAATCGTTTATTTTTTAAGTATTAATTTTTATTTAAGATGATTTAATATTTTTTCCACTTAACACTTTACAAATGCGAACACTTGTTCGTATAATGAAGATAATAATTCTACGAGAGGTGTTAATTATGAATAAGTATATAAACTTAATGATTAATAAATTTGAATCTTATATTTACATGTTAGATAGCATTGATCCAACTAATGACACCGCAAAATTTTTAAACGACAAAGTTATTTATAAAGAAATAAACAATGTTTGTCATTATCTTAAGTCATTTAATAGTCGAACAGAAAAGTTCATCTTATATTCAGATTATTTAGAGTTACTATGCACAGTTTATGATGACGTACAGTCTTCACATACTCAAAGAAATACTATGATTGTTGCATTAAACAACGCGATTCATCGCTTAAATAAAATAAATAAGGAACTTGCATATGAAAGTCATTAATCCGAGTATGCCTGAACCATACAAATATGAATCTGATTATCGAAAAATACCAAATAAATATCTTCAACAAAACATACCTAAAGGCCGTGGTATGATTAAATGGGCACCATTTGCGACAATGCCACAACAATACGAAACGATTAGACAGTTTATAAGAGATCAAACAAAGGTTGATAAACCTATATTAGAGGACACTGCATTAAACGATTTAAATCATGTTTTAGCAGAGAAGATATTCTATAATCCAAAAGCATCAATTAAATATTGGGATAATGGTTATTTTAAAGAAGTAGATTGTGAAATAAATAAATTTGATAGTGAACGAAATAAGTTAGAAGTGCTTAAAAATAATGAGTTGCTAAAGCTAAATATGGATTGCATTGTAGAGATAGAATAAGCGTTAATAAGGGGGGGATTTTCTACTATGATAAATGTAGCGAAAATAACAAATGAGAATCAAAAAGCACTTAAACTGCCCAATGAAAAGTTTGAATTATACGGGAAATTAATCGTTACAAGAGCAAATAATTTATGGAATTATCATGAAATTTTAACTGAAACTGAAACAATGGTTTTTCCAGATGAAAATTATCAACTAGACATAATCAATAAAAAAGGATTTGCACTTGGTGCTTTTGAAAATGATGAATGTGTAGGTTTAGCAATTTTCGAAAATAATTGGAATAAATATCTATATCTAAGTGATTTAAAAGTGGCTTCATCACATCGCAGAAAAAATATTGCTACAATGTTGTTAGATGCAGCAATATCAGAAGCAAAGACAAAAGAAATATATGGACTATATACAATTGCGCAAGACAATAACTTAAGCGCTAATCGCTTTTATTTACGTTATGGATTTGAAATAGGCGGATTAAATACGAAAGACTATAGTTTCACTAACCAAGAAGGTAAATATGATATATATTATTATTTAGATTTTTAAAATATAAATAAGCATATCACTAGAACTGATTACTACAGTTTTACAGTGATATGCTTATTTTTATAAGAACAACCAAAAAGTACAAATCAAATTTGTTTAACACATATAAATGTCTTGAACACTATTTTGTATTGTTAAATATATAATCACCTATATATTTAGATGATTCTCCTTTTTCTAAAGAACAGAATTTCTCATAAAACTTTTCTATCTTATCTTTATATTTTTCTTTATGTTCGTCAATATTTTTTAACTCTTCTGCTAATTTAAACTCATCTGTTATAATTTCACCTGGTAAGTCAGTCATATAATTCATATAGAATCCTCTTAAACCTTTATCATACTTTTCAATATCATAAGCAAAAAAGAATTGAGGTTTCTTAAGAATACCAAAGTCAAACATAACCGAAGAGTAGTCTGTAATTAAAGCATCGGATATTAAGTATAATTCAGAAATATCATTATAATTAGATACATCAATAGCAAAGTCTTCATATCCATTTAAATCTAGAGCATTAGAAATCAAATAATGCATTCTAAGTAATATGACATATTCGTCACCTAACTCTTTTTGTAAATTTTCTAGATTAATTTTTAAATCAAATAGATACTTTCCTTTTTTGACAAATTCATCATCTCTCCATGTAGGAGCGTACATAATGATTTTTTTTCCTTCTGGTAAATTCAAATCTTTTTTTATTTGTTCGATATATTCTTGATCATTACTTCTATTAACTAATACATCATTTCTAGGATAACCAATTTCCATCGTTCTTTCTTCATCCATCCAGAAAGCAGTTTTAAAAATATTTGTTGAATATCTGTTTGGAGAAACTAAATAATCCCATCTTGATGTTTCAGCATAAAAATTCTTTTTGTAATTAGACGTAGTTGTACCTGGCATTCTAACAACTTTCATATCGTTAGCTAATCTTTTTAATGGTGTACCGTGCCAAGTTTGAATATATATTTGATTTTCTTTCTTGTTTAAATAAAGAGGTAATCTAGCATTGGTAACCCAAAACTTTGCTTTAGAGTATGCATCGTAATATTCTTTAGATCCTTTTTTAACTTTCTCAGCATTTCCGATAATTACATTTTGTTCAGGTTTGACAAATACCCAAATATAATTTAATTGAGGATAGTTTCTTTGCATATATTCATATATATACTTAGGACTATCACTATAATTTTTGCCACCAAATGATTCAAATACAATTGTGTTTGAATCTACGCCTTCTTCTTTATCAAACAATTGATACTTAGAACGATTTTTCAATTTATTATTTTGTAATATATTTTTCACATGTCTACTTACATATCTAAGATTATTAACATACTTTGCATTTTCGATCGCATTCATAGATAAAAATAGTATCTCTAAGTTGTACAAAATTTTAGAGTCTTTCATTAAGTCCCACTTTAAAGATTTAACAACCTTAACTAATGGTTTCTCAAGGGTATTGTATCTCAACTCAATATCTTTTAAAGATGGATCGAAGCCATTTATGATTTCTTTTTTCATTTTATTAGTTAAGAAATGAATTACTTTTTTATTATCAGTTCTTTCAATAGAATCGAAATAGCTATTAACATAGTCTTCAAATGTTAATATAAATTCTTGGTCAGTAAGAGTATTTCCTTCAAATGGATCGTATACTTCACCTCTATAATAAAATGGAAAATCAAATATTCTGGCAAATCTTTCAACATACTTCATATAATCAAGTACAAATGAAGCATCAGTGTATATTTTTAAATTCTCATTAAATCTAATGTTATGAGCTTGAATAATTGCATTTTTAAATAAAATATTACAAACAGTATTCTTTCTTAAAAATGAATTAGGATTAGAATTTTGAGTTAAATATTCAACTCTTACTTTATCTTTATTAACGTATTGTGGTTTATTCATAGTGAATTTGTGTATAGGTGCTACTAATCCATCCAATCCGTTAACTTTAGATAAATAATACTCAACTGAATAACTTGCTAGTTGGTCGTCTGCGTCTAAAAACATAACATATTGTGTATTTACATGTTCTAAAGCAATATTTCTAGCATGTGCATGACCTGAATTATTTTCTAATGTAATAAAGTTAATGTGTTTATCATAGGTATTAATCGACTCTTTAACTAAATTAGCTGATGAGTCAGTTGAACCATCATCGACAATAATCAAATCAAAGTTTTGATTTCTTTGACTTTTTATACTTTCTATACAATCTAATATATGATCTTTATTATTATAAAATGTAATAATAATCGATAATTTATTCATTTTTTCTCCCCATTTTTTCAAACTTTTAATATTTTAATTCATCTAGTAAGTTTTTATAATTATTAATTGCAGATTCTAGACTAAATCTATTATTCAATTTTACATCTTTCAAAGGTATATTTCTAGCATTTTCCATAGCTGTTGCAAGTTCGTCAATATTGTCTTTTTCTACTAGAATGCCATTTTTATTATTTTCTATTAATTCACTTGAACCATATTTAATATTGTAAGATAAAACTGGACATCCATTATTTAAACTTTCCATTATAGTAAGTCCAAAACCTTCAAATTTACTAGTTAAAATAGAAGCAATTGAATTTTCGAAAACTTTTTCAGGATTACTAGTGTACCCTTTAAATTCTACATATTCATTTAAATTCAATTCTTTCACTAGTATTTTTAATGAGTTCAACACTCCATCTTCATCTTTACCATATATAAGTAATTTTGATTCATTACCTTTACTTATATATTTGCTAAAAGCTTTAATAATATGATCAATTTGCTTTTCCTTTGAAATTCTACCAACGTAACAAAATTGATTGTTTTTCTCGTTAATTTCATGAGATTTCATTTTCTCAACAAAATGAGGAATCACTTTTATTTTTTCATTTTCTATATCAAAGTCTTTTTGAATATCTTTTTTTTGATAGTCAGTAAGAACCACATATCTATCGATTATATTATAATTATTTAAAGCTAACTTATAGGAGGATCTAATTCCATTTTCAAGTAAATGAGTACTATGGAGTACTAATACTCTTTTTAATTTTTTATCACATTCTATTAAGGGTTTATCCAATAGCCTAGCATCATTAAACACTATTGAATCATCTTCAAGAACATTATTGAAATAATAAGTAAACATCTCTTTTTCATTACTAAAAAATTTAACTGGTCTACCTTCATGGTAAAGCGTTATATATAAAACTTTATTTTTTTCAATATCAGAGTAATGCTTTTTTAGGTACATATCCCCTACATTATTATAAAATTCTTCGTATAGTTTAGTATATTTAGTTGCTGAATAGTTAGTAATTCTATGAAGTATACCATTTCTTGTATACTCTCTTCTTTCTAACTTTTTACTTGATATAGGTGACATAAAATCTTCAAACTGTAAAACTTTGGTACCTTCATAAAATTTTCTATATAACACATATTCACCTTTATTATAGTATCTGACAATGTTTTCGTTAATTTGTTCTCTTAAATTTGCTATAGCAAATTCAGTTTCCTTATTTTTTTTATTAAAAATTGTTGGTTTAGAATACTTTTCAAGCAATTTGTTGTTAGATAGCCATTCATAAATGTTTTTTATTTCTAAAGAATCACTTATGATATTTCTTTCCTTAAAGTCATCATAAACATTTAAATAATCAGGATCATAATTAGTAGTGTGTATAATAGACTTTTGATTTAAATTATCTTCTAAAAACTTGATTCTGTACAATAAAGATTTAGTACGACCACCATGTATCTTTGGTAGTGTCGATGTAATAGTATGTAACATTAAAAATCCCCCCAGTTTATTGCCTTACATTAATAAAAAAGTCTCACTCTAATGAGTGAGACTATGTGCTTAATTTATTGAATATGAATTAATTTATATTATATTTATTTAAACATAATATACTCAAAATGTCAATTATCGTTAAGTGTTCAATAACTGACTTTAGTTAGCACTTTGAATACACTTTAGTCCTTTATTATTAGGAATTCAGCTTAAAATAGTAATATTCAACATATTATCCTAGTTATTGTTAAATTTAATTCACAAATGAATAACAGTCTAAAAGTCAATTTGACACAAATTTATATAATATAAATTATTTTGAAACTGAACTGTATAAACAAATTATAATGATCTTTTAATATTTAGTTAAAATCTCACTTTTTGTGTATAATATATATGGGTTTAAAAATTTATTAACAGTTAAAGGGGAATAATAAATATGGAAAATTTCGTTAAGGGGATTGAAGAATTATCTAAAAGAATAAACACTTTAAAAGAACAAGTTAACACAGAAGAAGCTACAAAAACTGCATTAATTCTTCCATTTTTTCAAAAGTTAGGTTACGACATATTTAATCCAATGGAATTTACGCCAGAATATATTGCTGATGTTGGAATCAAAAAAGGTGAAAAAGTCGACTATGCAATTATGAATGATAACCAACCTACTATACTAATTGAATGTAAGTCGGTAAATGAAAAATTATCAAACCACGATTCACAATTATTTAGATATTATGGAACAAGCAAATCTAAATTTGGTATTTTGACAAATGGGATCGAGTATAGATTTTTTACTGATTTAGAAGAAACAAATAAAATGGATTCAAAACCATTTTTAGTCTTTGATATTTTAAATTTAAAGGAAAATCATATAAAAGAAATCTATAAATTTTCAAAAGAAATGTTTGATATAGACAATATTTCAAGCTCAGCATATGAATTAAAATATGTGAATTTAATAAAAAACTTCTTGAACCAAGAGTTAGAAAACCCTTCTGATGAATTTGTGAAATTTGTTTTAACTAGTGTTTATGATGGGGTTAAAACAAAAACGATCATTGATAGATTTACACCAACCTTAAAAAATACATTTAATTTGATGATTAATGAAAAAGTAACTGACAAATTAAATGCTGCATTAAATAATAGTACAGAAAATAAAGTCGAAGTTAAAAATGTAGAAAATCTAACAAAAGTTACTAAAACAGAAGATTTAATTGTAACAACTCCAGAGGAATTAGAATCATATGCAATTATTAAAGTTATTTCATCAGACACAATTGATACACAACGAGTTCATTATAGAGATAATAGGAGCTATTTTAATATACTCATAGATAACAGTATTAGAAAATGGTTGACTAGAATCTATTTTACTAAAAATAGAAATTATATAATTTTAAATGATGACCATAAAACTACTTTAGAATTCAATGAGCCAATTGATTTATTAAAATATAAAGATGAAATAAGTAAGGTAATAGAAAAATTTATTTAAATAACTTAATATAAAAAAGCTTATAACCAGTGCATTATAGGCTTTTTTTAATACAAATACAATTTTTATGTAAATTATTTAGATTTAAACTAATAATTCCAAAGTTTTAATAACCCCACTTTTATTATTATTTACTGAAATTAGATTTGCTGCTTCTTTTAGTTCTGGATACGCGTTATCCATTGCTACTTTATACTTAGCTGATTTAAATAAGTCGATATCGTTTAAACCATCTCCAAAAGCAATTGTTTCAGATGGGTCTATATTTAAAATACTTTGTATTCTATTTATAGTCGTTCCTTTATTAACACCTAATGCTGTAATATCAATCCAATAATGTTCAGAAGCAACTATATAAACCTCATTTTTAAAGTAACCAATTTGTTCGGCTGTATTCTTACATTTCCCTTTAATATCATGAACTGTAATCTTTAAGAAATCACTTTTTATTTCTACAAAATCTTTTATGTATTTCACATTTTGATATGATCCATGCACAAATTTACGTTCTTCTTCAGAAGTAGATTCTAAAACATAAGCAACTTCTTCTGTACAAGCTATAATAGTTTGTTCTTCATCTATTTCTTTTAACGATTCAATAATATTTAAGCCTAAATTATTATTGATAGTAGCTGTATATAGAAATTCTCCATTATACTTTATACGCGTAGCACTATCTCCAATGATAAAAGTATCGTTACTCAAATCTCCTACAATATTTTCGACTCTTTCGCATTGTTTCCCAGTACAAAATACAAATCTAATATCTTTAGAATCCAGATTTTCCTTTAATGCTTTAAATGCTTCTCTATTAAAATCACTATTACTATCTAAAAAAGTCCCATCCATATCTGTTACAACTAATTTAATATCCAATTTAATACCCCCTTTTTATACGGTTTAATTATATTGTAGCGATATAATTAAGAATGTACAAATGATTTTGTTAATATTAATATCCCGCTATTATAAAGTGCCACCCATTTATAGATAACAAAAAACCCTCTAACCGTTGTGGTTAAAGGGTTTTAAATCTAAGGGCAACTATTTAGCGTATTCGGTTGCTCTCATCTCGCGGACAACTGTCACTTTAATATGCCCTGGATATTGTAATTCACCTTCTATTTGATCTTTAATATCTCTTGCTATCCTATGTGCTTTCAAGTCGTCAATATCTTCAGGAGAAACAATTACTCTAATCTCTCTACCTGCTTGTATTGCAAAGGCTTTTTCTACACCTTGATAACCTTCTGATATTTCTTCTAATCTTTCTAAACGTTTTACATAATTTTCTAAAGTTTCACGTCTAGCTCCTGGTCTTGCAGCACTTAATGCATCTGCTGCTGCTACCAATATAGAAATGACTGATGTTGGATCTACATCCCCATGATGTGAGTGTATTGCATTTATGACTGTATCATGTTCATGATATTTCTTTGCAAGTTCTACCCCTATTTCAACATGGCTACCTTCAACTTCGTGATCAATAGCTTTCCCAATATCATGTAATAAACCTGCTCGTTTTGCTAAAGTGACATCTTCACCTAATTCAGCTGCTAACATTCCTGAAAGTTGTGCAACTTCTACAGAGTGTTTCAGTACACTTTGGCCATAACTTGTACGATATTTCATTCGTCCTAAAATTTTAACCAATTCTGGATGTAAGTTATGAATACCTAATTCAAAGGTAGCTTGTTCACCTGATTCTCTCATCAGTTCATCAACTTCTCTTCTCGCTTTTTCAACCATATCTTCAATTCTACCTGGATGGATACGTCCATCAGATACTAAATTTGTTAAAGCTGTCTTAGCGATTTCTCTACGAATTGGGTCAAATCCAGATAAAATTACTGCTTCTGGTGTATCGTCTATTATTAAATCTACACCTGTCAATGTTTCTAAAGTACGTATATTTCGACCTTCACGACCGATAATACGACCTTTCATTTCATCGTTAGGTAGATTAACAACTGATACAGTTGACTCAGAAGTATGATCTGCAGCTAATCTTTGCACTGTTGTTGCTAACAGTTCTTTAGCTTTCTTATCTACATTTGTTTTTAGTTCGCGTTCTTTGTCTTTTACAAGTACAGCAATATCATGTGACAGTTCTTCTTCAACTTGTGAAAATTGCTCTTTACGAGCTTCTTCACGTGTTAGTCCGGAGATGCGTTCTAGTTCTTGTTCATGTTTCGTTATTATTTCTTGAACATTACTCTCTTTTGCATCTACCTGTTGTTGTCGCTCTTCAATTTTAGCTTCTTTGTTTTCTAGAATTTCATCTTTTTTGTCTAAAAGATCAGATTTGCGCTCTAAGTTCTCTTCTTTTTGAAGTAGTCTTGCTTCTTGCTTTTGTAGGTCACTTCTTCTCTCTCGTATTTCACTATCAAGATGATCTCTAATTTGTTGATTTTCTTCTTTTGCTTCAATCAACTTTTCTTTCTTTAGGCTCTCAGCTTCTTTATTAGCCTCACTTATTATATAGTGAGCAGACTGACGGGCTTGATCTTGCTTTTTCGTTAAGCTATTATGTGCGAAAAAGTATCCTACAACAACACCTAGAATAACTCCTAGCAAAATGAGTAAGAGGGTTAATAAGTCCACATAAACACCTCCTTCTATCTAGGTTCTATGTCTTATATATACAAAAATATGATTAAATGGAACATTGGAATCATACAACTCAATTGTACGTTTAAATTTGTACAAGTGTCAAGGACATGTACTTTATTTTTAATACTCTTTTATAAAAAAACATTCTACAAATCTACTTTAAAAAAAGTGATTCATAGAATGTTTAAATTTATAGATAAACACAGTTTAGTCTAATAAAGTTTCTTGTCCTGGACTTCCTGTCTTTTCAGCTTTGTCTTCCTTTTTAGCTTTATCTTCTTTTTTAGCTTCTTCTTTCTTCTTACCATTGAAGCCTAATTCATCTCTTAAAAGACCATCAATTTCTTCAATAATTGCTGGATTTTCTTTTAAATAAGATTTAACATTTTCTTTACCTTGACCCATACGTTCTCCATTGTATGAATACCAAGCACCAGATTTATCAACAAAATCATATTCAACAGCTAAGTCTATTAACTCACCTTCACGAGAAATACCTTCACCATACATGATATCTACTTCTGCTACTCTAAATGGTGGTGCAACTTTATTTTTAACAACTTTAATTTTAGTACGGTTACCTACAACTTCTTGTCCTTGTTTCAATTGTTCAGCACGACGTACTTCTAAACGGACAGAACTATAGAATTTAAGTGCACGTCCACCAGGTGTAACTTCTGGGTTACCAAACATAACGCCAACTTTTTCACGAATTTGGTTTATAAATACTGCAGTTGTATTAGATTTAGAAATTGCTCCTGATAATTTACGCAAAGCTTGACTCATCAATCTTGCTTGTAAACCAACATGAGTATCTCCCATTTCGCCTTCAATTTCTGCTTTAGGTGTTAAAGCAGCAACTGAGTCAATAATTACGATATCCACAGCACCACTTCGTACAAAAGCTTCAGCTATTTCTAATCCTTGCTCACCATGGTCAGGTTGAGATAAGTATAGGTTATCAATATCTACGCCTAAGTTCTTAGCATAAACAGGATCTAATGCGTGTTCAGCATCAATGAAAGCAGCTACGCCACCTTGTCGTTGTGCTTCGGCAATAGCATGTAAAGCTACTGTCGTTTTACCAGAACTTTCTGGTCCATATATCTCTATGATACGTCCTTTAGGATATCCACCAACACCTAGTGCTTTATCAAGTGTGATAGATCCACTAGAAACTGCAGATACTTCTCTACTTGTATTATCCCCTAGCTTCATTACTGCCCCTTTACCAAAGGATTTTTCCATATTCTTAATTACTGTATCGAGTGCTTTCTGACGGTCGTTCACGCGATAACCTCCTATATATATAAAATGAATTTACTTGTTTAATTAGCTATTATTACTATATCTGGTTTCGTTCTAAATTGCAAGCATAAAGCGAATATTTGTTCGTGTTTTTGTGTTCGTTTTTTGAAAATATGCGAACATAGGTACCGATATTATTAAATTATGAATCTCATCGTAATAAGTTTAAATATTCAATAAGTGCTATATTGCTTATTCTATCACGTCTTCCAGCATAGGATTGGCTTAACGAAGAAATAATTTTTTTGTTTTTTTGCTTATGCGAAATATAAACTGTAGACTCTTTATCATCTTGCAATAATAAGATGATGCTTTCTACTTTAAATACTTCTTTTAACTTTTTAGTGATTTCTTCACTCGTATCATTTTGTGCAATATTAAGTACACTGTCTGACCAATCATTTTTAACTGTATAAGCTTTTAAGTACTCTTCACTTTTCTCACTAAGCTTTAACCTTGAATATAGTACTCCATCAGTTATGCCGTCATAAATTACAAAAGGTTGATCTAATTCATTAAATACCCCTTCTTCAATTGACAAATCATCACTGCCATAATAGTACTTACCAATTCTACTTAGAATTTCTTCTTTTACAGGCTTGATTAATTCGAGCGCTTTTTGTTTCGTTTCTGTATTTGCAGTTATTCTTAATGAAACTTCATGTTGACCTGCTAAAGGAGCTATTGTAGGATTCGTTTGATTATCTATTATATCCATCAATTCTGTTTCTAGACTTGATTCACCTATTCCAGTAAACTTTAATGACTCAGAGAAAATCACACGCGCTTCATTTAAGAAATATGGTATAAGATATTGATTGACCATAGGCTGAAGTTCTTTTGGTGGACCTGGTAACAACACAATTTTTTTGTCATCTAACTCCAAATACATGCCTGGAGCCATACCGACATCATTATTTAATACATCACTACCTTCAATAACAAGCGCTTGCTGTTTATTATTAGGCGTAATAGTGCGATTTTCATTTTTAAAATATCGCTCTATATGATCCATGGCTTGTTGATTTGTTTCAAGACCTCTCTCTAACACTTGTGCTACTGTTTGTTTCGTCAAATCATCCTTAGTTGGTCCTAATCCTCCAGTGAGAATAACAACATCATGGTTAAATAATTCTTCTTTAAAAGTTCTTTCTAATCTTTCCGGATTGTCACCAACTGCAACATGTCTCACAACACTAGCACCAAGTTCGTTTAATACTTTTGAGATAAATTGAGCATTGGTATTCGCAATTTGTCCTAATAATATTTCAGTACCAACACTTAATATGCTCACTTTCATATATGTTCCTCCTAAAGAAAAACCTACAAACTCAATGTTGTAGGTTGATTGTCATTATTATTTTGATCCTTTAAATACATCTCTACCATTATAAAAATACTCTATTCCAGATAAAATAGTAAAGAATGTAGCCACATACATTAGCCATTGCCCTAAATTAATTTGCCATAAAGTAGAGAAAGGTTCTTGTAGTAAAATAAATACAATAGCTACCATAGTAACCGCCGTTTTAATTTTACCTAATTGACCTGCTGCACTTACAAATCCTTGTTCTATTTGCAATAATCGTAACCCCGTTACTGCAAATTCTCTTGCTATAATAATGATTGCGATAACTGAAGATACTTTATCTAGTTCTACTAATGCAATTAATGCACTAGCTACTAATAATTTATCAGCTAATGGGTCTAAAAATTTCCCCATGTTTGTTACAAGTTCCCATTTTCTAGCTAAATAGCCGTCAAACCAATCTGTAACAGAAGCTAAAATAAAGATAATACCTGCTATAAATTGTTCTACTCGCATTTCTTGACCGAACAAAAAGCTCATTTGTCCCATATTAAAATCAACAAGTAAAAATAATACAAAAATAGGTATTAAAATAACACGTAATACCGTTAACTGATTAGGAATATTCATATTCTTTCTCCTTCTTTTCATACAAACACATAATAATACTATTATAAATCAATCGCTTATATAATTAAATGATAATTATTAATAATACCCAAGCAATAAGACATACGCCAAAGAAAGTAACCATTTGAGTAATTAACTTAGCGACCATTTTATTCTCAGATATTTCTGTTTGGCTTCTTTTCTCTTGTGTTAATAAACGAAAAGCTTCTTTTGCAGATGGCGTTGTTTTAGGCAATTCACTTTGATGTTTATCAATTAATTCTGCAGGACTTACATTAATTGCAGATGCATACTTAGTGATGAATCCTCTAGCGTAATCAGGATTTGGTAATTTTTCGAATTCATTTTTTTCAATCATCACTAAAAATGGTCTCTGTATCTTAGTCTTTTTTTCAAGTTCAACTAATGTCATGCCTAACTGTTCTCTTTTATTCCTTAATGTTTCCCCAATATATTTCAAAATATATTCACCTCAGCAAAATTATTCAAAGAAACCAAATCCATCTCCAAATGCCATATTGTCATTTGTAAATAAATCATTTTTATTCAATTGTTCGTATGTAATTTCTTGATCTTCAGTTTCTCTCAATTCAATAATATAATCAAAATCTTCAAGACTATATTCAGAGCGCTGCACAAATAAATCAGGATGTTCAACGACTTTAATAGTTGGTAAACTCATGACTTCTCTAACCAACTGTTTATGCTTTTCATCTGTCTGTTTAGATGTTACAGCACCATCAATTATATAAACGTTCTCGTCGCCATACTCACCTTTTAAGAGAGAGCTTCTCACAGTTTGTTTAATCAGAGTTGAACTAATAAACAACCATTTCTTATGTGCACAGACACTTGCTGCTACTACTGACTCTGTCTTACCAACTCTCGGCATACCACGTACACCAATCAATTTATGTCTATTTTCTTTAAAAAGTTCAGCCATAAAATCAACTAACAAACCTAAATCTTTTCTTTCAAATCTAAATGTCTTTTTATCATCAACATCTCGTTTAATATACCTACCATGTCTTACTGCCAATCTATCTCTTAAACCAGGTGTACGTAATTTCTTTATGGAAATATCATCAATTTCTTTCACAATATTTTCGAAGCGTTTAACTTTATTCATATCATCTGTTTTAATGAGCAAACCTCTTCTGCCTTGGTCTACACCATTAATCGTAATAATATTAATACCTAAAATACCTAATAGACTAGATATATCCCCTAATAATCCTGCTCTATTTACTTGAATATCATATTCTAAGTACCATTCTTTTTTAATTACTTCTTCCATAATATCCACCCCAATATTAAATATACCATCCTCCGTTAATTCGAAGTACTTGGCCAGTTACACTTTGAGATAGCGGGTTTAGTAAATAAGCTACAGTCGCACTAATCTCTCCAGTCGTAACAAAGCGACCTTGTGGTATTTCTTCTTTTAACTGTGTTTGAGTAATTGCATCAAGTTCATCTGTCATTTTACCATGAACAACGCCTGGAGTTATAGCATTAACTGTAATTGATGTTAAAGCTAACTCTTTAGCTAATGACTTTACAAAACCTAATTGTGCAGCTTTCATAGTTGAGTAAATCGTTTCGTAACTTGCACCTGTTTCTCCCCAAATTGAAGATACAACAATAACTCTTCCATTTTCACTTTTTCTCAGTCTATCTACAAATAATTGTACTACCTTAATTAAAGAAAAGACATTTATATGGTATTGTACATCAATTTCTTGATCAGTAAAATCTTGAATAGATCCAAATGACGATTGTCCAGCTACGTATATCAACTGATCTATATGTCCTACTGATTCTAATTCACTTATGTCATTCCTGATTGCAAGATCAAACTGTAGAAAACTAACTGCTTGTCCTTCGTATCTTTGTTTAAGTAGATTTAAATCCGAACTATTATAATGTAGTATGACTTCATTACCAAGTGATAAACATTCGTCTACTATTGAAAGTCCAATATCGCCACTTCCACCTATTATAAGCGTTCTAGCCATTTTGTTTCACCAAACGACTTTCAACTATATTGTCAAAATCAATTAATGATTTCAATGTTTGCTGAACACTATCAACAGTTACTGATTCTAATATATCAATCAGTTCAAATAGCTCAACACCTTCAAAATAAAACTTCGTATATTGATTTGCAATATATTCTGGCGAATTCAAACTTGAAATAATTTCGCCTAATGTTTGTTTTCGGACTCTTTCTAATTCGTCTTTATTAAAACCTGCATTAATATAATTATTTAATTCTCTAAATAAAGCATCTTTAAATACTTTATGGTTATCTGTTGTTACAGCTAGAATTAAGTAACTATATGTCATTTCATTAGCAAATTGATAACCAAATGTATCATCAATAATGCCTTCTTCAAGAAGTCCTTGATAAAAATCTGTCTGTTCTCCAAACATCAGTTCTAAAGCAATCATCATTTCCATATCATTTTTAACTCTATTTTTGTCTGAAATTGTATTAGGCTCAAATTTAAAAGCTAGCATAGACTTCTCTTGTATTATATCCATTTTTGTTTCAATGTAAGGCGTATGCACAGATGTAGGTTCTTCTATAGGTTTTCTTGTAATAGGCGGCATTTCTTTCATATTTCTTGCAGCCTCATGTTTCCGCACTAATTCTATTGTGTCTTCTGGACTTACATCTCCAACAATAATTAACACCATATTCGCAGGATGGTAAAACGTTTCATAAGATAAATATAAGTCTTCAGCAGTTATTTTATAAATGCTGTCCACTGAACCAGCAATATCTACTTGAACTGGATGATTATGATAAAGTGCTCCTAAAGTTTGAAACATTAATTTATAATTCGGCTGTTCTTGATACATTTTAATTTCTTCAGCTATAATACCTTTTTCTTTCTCAACAGTCTTCTCTGTAAAATAAGGACTCTCTATCATTTTTAATAGTCTTATAATATTGTTATTTATATTACCAGTCGCGCTAAATAAATAACTCGTTCTGTCGAAAGTCGTAAAGGCATTAACTTGTGCATCATTTTCGGCAAAGCTAGTAAACACATCGCCTTCTTCTTTTTCAAAAAGTTTATGTTCTAGAAAATGTGCCACACCATCAGGAACTGAGACAAATGCTTCTTTCCCGTGTGGTTTAAATGTATGGTCAAGTGAACCAAAATTAGTCGTATATGTTACAAAAGTTTTAGAAAAACCTACCTTAGGAATAACAACCACTTTTAATCCATTGTCTAAAGTTTCTTCATAAACTGTTTCATCAATCTGTTCGTAATATTGATTACTCATTATTTTCACCTTCAGTCAGTATATATATTGTATCCAATTGTCCAAGTTGAGCAATATTTTTAATGTCATCTATCGTAATTGATTCTATTTCTTTAATCCAATCATCATGATTATATACTGATTGATAACGTGCATGTGTATGTAATAAATCAATCATTTGTCGTTGCTTATCAAACGTCTCTCGTGCATGAGATATAAGAACTTTTTTAGCTAATTCTAACTTTTGCTCGTCGAAGTTCCCTTCCTCTAAATCTTTATAAATGTCCAATATCGTGTCTTTAGCTAATTGAACTTTATCTTTGGAAATTCCACCAACAATATATAAAAAGCCATTTCTAGCATCAATTTGAGAATGAATAGAATATGCTAAACTTTGTTTTTCTCGAACTTCGCTAAATAATATTGAGGATGCATCTCCACCTAATAACATATTCAATACTAAAAATGAATAATATTCTTTAGAATGGAATGCAATTGGGAATCTATATCCCATATTTAACTTAGCTTGATCAATTTTAGTATAATCCACTATTTCTTTTACTTCTTCAATGACTTTTAATGATGAAGTTTCAATTTCTAAATGACTATTGTGATCAAAACTAAAATAATCTTTACAAAGTGCTTTAACTTCATCTAATTCAACGTTTCCAATAATATATGTAGAAATTGCGTTTTCATGAAGTAAATCATGATATGTATCAACTAATGATTCTGGAGTCACATTATCAATGTCTTCAAGACGACCAGATGCTAAATATTTATATGGTTCATCCTCAAACATATGATTCATGAACTGAATAAATGCTCGTTGCGACTTGTTATCTTCTATTGCAGTTAATTTTTTATGTAAAAGTGATTTTTCTTGCCTTGTATATTTTTCATTGAACTTTCCATTTTCAATTAATGGATTAAATATTACTTCGTGTAATAATTGAACAGCATTTTCAAATAAGGATAACTCACTTCTTAAGTATTTTTCATTCACTATTTCAATACCAATCGTCATAATATGATTATTTGCTTGTTTATTTACATAACTAAATAAATGTGCACCGTATAAATCAGCGAGTAGATTATTCATCTCTCTATCTGTTTGATACTTTTTAGTTATTCTTGTTATTAACTTACTTAAAATTGACCTAGATGTAATCGTAGCACTATTTAAAGGCGCTACAAATTTAAAAACTATCGTAGTTGTTTTAAACTTTTCTGTTGGTATGACATAAACATCGTTTGATGCTAATTGTATATGTTCTGTAGTAATCATCAAATACACCTCTCTTATATGTATATATATATACAGAAACAAAGCAACAATTGTTACTTTGTTTTCCTCAATATATTTATTATATCCTATTTCTTGTAATTCGAAACTTTACAAGACTACTTTTGAAATAATTTAAAGAATAAAGAACCGGTGTACCATGTTCATTATAATGTATCTGTGTTAATAACATCATAGCATCGTCTGGTTCAGAGTTAAGTATTTCACTTATATAAGGTTCATAGCTTATAGATTCTATAGATGTATTTGCATGCGTAATTTTAAACTCTACTTTACTTTCTATTGCTGATAGTATTGAAGAATTCGAACGATAGTCACTACATGCAAATAAATCAGTAGCAATTTTATCTAAACAATATACAACTGGTTCTCCATCAGCAGTTCGCAATCTTTCAATTACAGATATCATGGCATCTTTTTCTAAATTAAGAACTTCTATATCTTTTGAAGTAGCAACTTCTTCATCTAAACTGATAAATTCTGTACCCGCCACTTCTCCATTCTTTTCTATCATTTTAGTAATACTTAACAATTCATCTAAAGGATAATAGTAAGGTTGAGTCGGTTTAACAACTGTGACATCCCCAGATTTTTGCGATAGGATTTGTTCAGTGACAAGTTCATGTATAGCTTTTTCAATTTCTTCATAATTTACTTTCAACAATCTTTTGATTTCGAACTCATTAGGTATCGTTTCACCAGGTTTAATTTCTCCTAATTGAATTTGATCTAATATCCAGTTCTTTACAAAATTTGTAGTTGCATCTGTAGACATAATATCCCCCTATTCCTCTTGATAAATATCAATCAATACTTGTCTAGGTTTACTACCTGATTGTGGTCCAATAACACCATTGTTTTCTAAATCGTCCATTAATCTAGATGCTCTATTATAACCTATTCTAAATCTTCGTTGTAACAAACTAGCACTTGCTTTTTGTTCTTCAACAACAAATAAATATGCTTCTTTATATAGTGCATCTTCACTTTCCATTTCACTCGCTTCAGTAGGTTCATCAGGTTCCATTTCTTTCACATAATTAGCAGTTTGTTCTCCAACTACATGCTGAACGACTGTCTCTACTTCACCATCTGATAAGAATGCACCTTGTATTCTTGTTGGTTTTGATGAATCTCTTGATAAGAATAGCATATCTCCTCTACCAAGTAGTTTTTCAGCACCACCACCATCTAGTATCGTTCTAGAATCTGTTGCAGAACTTACTGCAAAGGCAATTCTCGATGGTATATTTGCTTTAATACTACCTGTAATAACATCTACAGAAGGTCTTTGCGTCGCGATTATTAAATGTATACCTGCTGCTCTAGCTAACTGAGCTATTCGCATAATTGATGACTCCACATCTTTCCCTGCAACCATCATTAAATCTGCAAGTTCATCAACAATAACTACGATATATGGTAATTGTGCTTGCTTTTCTTCCATTTCTTGATTCGTACGTTCAATAAATTGATTATATCCTTCTATATTTCTCGCACCTACATGTTGGAATAAGTCATATCTTTTTTCCATCTCTGATACAACTTTTTGTAATGCTTGATTTGCCTTTTGAGGGTTTGTGACTACCGGCGTTAATAAATGCGGCACACCGTTATAAACATTTAATTCTACCATTTTAGGGTCAATCAGCATTAGTTTCACTTCATGTGGTTTAGCATTCATTAAAATACTCGTAATAATACCATTAATACAAACTGATTTACCACTACCAGTTGCACCAGCTACAAGTAAATGAGGTAATTTATTTAACTCTGCTGTAATTGGCTCACCAGAAATATCTCTACCAAGTGCTACTTCAAGTTTATTTGTCGTAGGTTTCGCTTCGCTTAACACTTCTTTTAATGTAACCATTGAAATGTGTTCGTTTGGCACTTCAATTCCAACAGCTGATTTACCTGGAATAGGCGCTTCAATTCTTATGTCTTTAGCTGCTAAATTAAGTGCGATGTCATTACTTAAATTGACTATTTTGTTAACTTTCACACCTTGAGCTGGCTGAACTTCATATTGAGTAACAGCTGGACCAATTCTAATTTGTGTTACTTTAGCATCTACATTAAAGTTTCTTAATGTTGCTTCTAGTAACTTGCCTTTTTCTTGAACAGTCTTTTTTGAAACCGATTGAGATTGAGGTGGATCATTTAAAATATCTAATGATGGTAATTTATAATTTAAATTCTCCGTTTCATCTATAGTTGATTCATTGATTTCACTTTCGACAGGTTCAGTATTTTGTGGTGATTGCTTCGGCTGTTGCTTTCTTTTAGCTTCTAATTTTTCTTGTGATTCATAAATTGGAATATCTTCATTCACTGGTTCTTGTTCAACTGTTGAAAATTCATTAGTAGGTTCTAGTTCTTTTAAGTTCGATACATCTTTTGGTTGATTTTTTTGACGCTTTTCTTTTTCTAATTGTTTAGCTCTTGCTTTTTCTTCACGTTTTTTTTCTAAATTAGTCATTTTTGATTTAGTTTTGCTTTGAGCAATATCAAAAGTTGATTTCGTTATGTCACGATGTCTTTTCTTAGAAATTAAAATAACACTAGATATTAATATAAGTATTGTTAGTAAACTATAACCAAAAACAGATATTAGTTTACTCAAAACATTAAAAGCATAATAACCTATGTATCCACCACCATTAAAGTAAAATGAATTTCTTTCTAAACTTGAGTACGTTTCACTTATTGTCATTTTAAAAGTATCAAAAGACTTATCTTTAAAATATAAAATCAATTGCATAACAAAAATTAGTGCAATTTGAAATATAAGTAGACCATTTAGTCTTCTTGTAAATTTCAATTTACCGTTTATTGTAATTAGCAGTGATATAACCGCAATGAGAATATATGTGAAGTACTTAGAGTAACCGAATAAAAAATGAAAGAAGCTATCTATCATTAATCCTATAAATCCTAATTGAAAAACTCCTAGCACTAATAAAAACAGCACTATCATTTGAATGACATATTTTAAAGTATTATCCTTTTGCTTTTTCTTACCACGTGTTGTTTTTCTTTTACTAGTTGCTGGCTTCTTCTTTTGTACCATCTTGAAATAGCCTCCTTATCTATAATGCAAAAAATAAGCCCATGATTGGGCTTATTTGACTGTTAATAAGTCTTCCATAAAACAATCCATTAGATTTCAGAAATAATAGGAATAATCATCGGGCGACGCTTCGTTTGTTCATATAAATATTTGCCGAGTTTATCACGCATATTTTGTTTCATTTCAGACCATTCAATTTTCTTTTGGAGTAATCCTTCTTCAACAATTTCACGTACTTTTTCTGAAGCATCATTTAATAATTCTTCACTTTCTCTTACATATACAAATCCACGTGATTGAATTTCAGGTCCTCCAACAATTTTTCTGTTCTTAGGATCTAATGTTACTACAGCTATAAATATGCCATCTTCAGCTAATAAGTGTCTATCTCTTAAGACAATATTACCTACATCTCCGACACCAATTCCGTCTATTAATACATTCCCTGCTGTTACTTTTTCATTGGCAAGCATTTTTTCACCATCAAAATTAACAACGTCACCTTTTTCAAGTAAGAAAATCTTCTCAGGATTCACACCAGTTTCAGCAGCCAATTTCGCATGTGCAATTTGCATTTTAAATTCACCTTGTACAGGAATAAAGTATTCCGGTTTCATTAAATTAAGCATCATTTTAAGTTCTTCCATACAACCATGACTTGAAGCATGCGTCTTTTTATTATTAGGCATGATATGTGCACCAGCTTTAACAAGCTCATTTAAAGTTTGTCCAATAATAACTTCCATATTTGCAGAGGCAGTAGTAGAAATGTAAACATTATCCCCTTCTAAAATATTCATAATTGGATGTCTTTGTTGAGCCATTTGTCCTAGTGCTTCAATTGGTTCACCTTGCATACCAGTTGCAATGATAATCATTTCGTTCTTAGGATACTTACTAATATCGTGAACAGGAACTAATAAGTTTTCTGGTATATTAAAATAACCTAGTTTACGTGCTACGTTAAATGAACTTTCTAATGAACGTCCTAAGAATGAAACTTTACGATTTAATTTGCTTGCTGCGTTTAATACTTGTTGTATACGGATAAAGTTAGATGCATAACAAGATACAATGATTCGACCATTTGCTTTAGCAAATTCATCTACTATATGACTTTCAATAACATTTTCCGGAACATTATATCCAGGCTTTTCTGCTTCTGTTGAATCACTAATTAGTGCAAATACACCATTTTGACCAATTTCAGTCATTTTAGCAATATCTGGTGCATATGCCCCTTGTAAACTTTGATCGAATTTAAATTCACCAGTATATACGATAGATCCGTAAGATGTATGTATACATACACCTAAACTATCTGGGATTGAATGTGTTGTATTAAAGAACGTTACATTAACATTTTTAAATCTCATTACTGAATCTTTATTTACTGTATAGTAACGTACTTTTTTATTTATT
The DNA here is from genome assembly GCF_022386375.1 of Mammaliicoccus sp. K-M42. Lineage (NCBI taxonomy): Bacteria > Bacillati > Bacillota > Bacilli > Caryophanales > Staphylococcaceae > Mammaliicoccus > Mammaliicoccus sp. K-M42. Next base: position 179,115 of record NZ_JAJNIS010000002.1, read on the forward strand.
TTTCTAGCTTTCATATGGTCTTTTACTAAAGCAATCGTTAATCTAGAACCATAAACAGGTGCATCTAGTTTTTCAAGTATATAACTTACTGCACCAATTGAATCTTCATGTCCATGTGATAAGAAGATACCTTTAAGCTTTTCTTTATTTTCAATTACATATTGTATATCTGGTATAACAACGTCTACGCCTAACATTTCATCTTCTGGAAACATTAAACCAGCGTCTAACATGAACATTTCTTCATCCACTTCAACGATATACATATTTTTTGCGATTTCTCCAACACCACCAAGTGGTATGATACGAATTTTATCATTTTTCTTTTTAATTAAACTCAAAATTGTTCCTCCTAAATGTAGTCCCGTCCATAATATATTTATTTAATCATACCATTTATATAATCGTTTACACAAGCACATACAACAGACTTATACATAATTAAAATAAAGGAAGAGAATATTTTTACTTCTTATTACGATATATATTATTTCTCTGTAAGTATAAATTCAGAATAAGACGCTTCAAGTAATATTTTTGTAGCTGTTTTAATATCTTTTAACTGAATTTGATTGATTTCTTTTTCAAATTTATCGTTTGAAATAAGTTCGTTATGAAACATGATTGAACGCGCATTTCTTGTCATTTTATTTTGATTAGATTCAGAAGCCATTAAGAAACTTGTTATAATATGACTTTTTGCATCGTCTAGTTCTTCTTGCGTAATGCCATCTTTGAGTAAGTTTTCAAGAACTTCTGTAATCAACTTGCTTGAAGCATCTACGTTCTCTTTATCTGTTGCAACATAGATTGTCAACAAGCCATCGTTCGTAAAGCTTTGGAAATCCGAATAAACATTATAGCAAAGACCGTGTTCTTCTCTAAGCACTTGGAATAATTTTGAACTCATCGTTTCACCTAATATTGTATTTAATATATTAGTAGAATAATAGTGCTCATCATTATAGCTAGGTGCGACGTAGCTTCTCATAAAGTGCGTTTGTTCAAGTTCATTTTTATAGTAAGTTTCTTTCTTTTCAATAAACTGCATTTTTTGTTGATCTTCATCAATAGCAATACTCTGCTCATCTGTTAATCGTTCGATTATTTCTTCTTTTAAAGATTCACTGTACGCACCAGCAACAGAAACGATTAATCGATTACTTTGATAAAATTTTTCATGAAAATCGACTAAAGTCTTTCTATCAATTTCATTAACACTTTGTGGTGTACCTAAAATCATTCTACCTAATGGTTGGTCTTTATAGATTTCATTTTCTAATTTATCCAATAACCATTCTTCAGGTGTATCTTCAATCATTTTAATTTCTTCAAGGATTACTTTTTTCTCGCGCGTAATTTCTTCTTCTATAAATAAAGGATTCTTAACCATGTCCAATAATAAATCTGTTGCTTTTTTTTCAAATCTTTTTAAAGTTTTACAGAAGTAACAAGTATAAAGCTTAGTTGTGTATGCATTATTATATCCACCAATTTTATCAAATTCAGTTGATAATTGCTGTCTTGAATACTGTTTACTTCCTTTAAAAAGCATATGTTCCATAAAATGGGCAATACCTTCAGGATAATCTCCTTCATTAGCTGTACCAGTCTTTACATATACACCAATACTAATTGTTTCACTATTAGGAACATCTTCAAATATTAATGTTGTACCATTTTTTAATGTTTTTAATTCTGTCATTCTATCACCTCATAATAAAAATAGGGACACGTGAATGTCCCTATTTAAAGCATTTATTTAATTATATTACTATTTTTGTTCTTTTTCTTCATCCAATAACACTTTACGTGAAGCATTTACACGTCCTTGACGGTCAATTTCAGTAACTTTCACTAAGAATTGATCACCAATTTTTGCTACATCTTCAACTTTGTTAACTCTTTCGTTTGAAAATTGAGAGATATGAACTAGTGCATCTTTACCTGGGAATATTTCAACAAATGCACCAAATTTCTCGATACGTTTAACTGTACCCATATAAATAGCGCCGACTTCCGCTTCTCTTACGATATCTTCAATGATTTTACGTGCACGATCAATCATTTCTTTATCTTTAGACCCGATAAATACTGTACCATCTTGTTCAATGTCTAATTTAACACCTGTTTCATCAATGATTTCATTGATTTTTTTACCTCCAGGTCCAATAACATCTCTTATTTTGGCTGATTTAATATGCATGATTTCTATTTTAGGAGCATATTGACTTAATTCTTCTCTAGGCTCTCTTAACGTTTCTAACATGTGGTTTAAGATATATAGTCTACCAATTCTAGCTTGTTCAAGTGCTTCTTTTAAAATTTGCTCACTTAAACCGTCAATCTTGATATCCATTTGAATTGCAGTAATACCTTTTTCAGTACCTGCAACTTTAAAGTCCATATCACCTAAGGCATCTTCCATACCTTGAATATCTGATAAAATTGTATAATTATCATCTTTAGTAATTAACCCCATTGCGATACCTGCAACTGGCGCTTTAATTGGTACACCAGCATCCATTAATGCTAATGTTGATCCACAAATTGAAGCTTGTGAAGATGAACCATTAGATTCAAGTACTTCAGATACAACTCTTATTGTATAAGGGAATTCTTTTTCATCTGGAATTACTTGTAATAAAGCACGTTCTCCTAATGCACCGTGTCCAATTTCACGACGACCTGGTCCTCTTACTGGGCCAGTTTCACCAACTGAGAAGTTAGGGAAATTATAGTGATGCATGTAACGTTTTTGTTCTTCAGTACCAAGTCCATCAATAATTTGATGTTCTCCAAGCGCACCTAAAGTAGCAACTGAAAATGCTTGTGTTTGTCCACGCGTAAACAATCCAGAGCCATGCGCTCTTGGTAATAGACCAACCTCTGATGCTAATGGTCTAATTTCTTCAGGATTACGTCCATCAGGTCTAATTTTATCTTCTGTAATTAAGCGACGAACTTCGTCCTTAACAAGTGTATCTAAAATTTTACTTACAGACTTTAGAACTTGTTCGTTATCAGGATCTTCTTCATTATCGAAATGTTGAAGCACTTCATCTTTAACAGCAGATATATTAATATCACGTTGTTGTTTTTCTTCAGTTCTTATTGCAGCGTTTATGTCTAAAGCTTCAGCTTTTGTACGAACTGACTCTTCAAATGAAGCTTCAATTTCTACTGGAATAAATTCTGCTTTTACAGGTTGAATTTCTTCAATAATTGCTTCTTGGAATTCAACAAGTCTTTGTATTTCTTTATGTCCGAACAAGATTCCATTTAACATCATTTCTTCAGTTACTTCTTTAGCACCTGCTTCAACCATGTTTACTGCATCTTTATGTCCTGCTACTTGTAAATCCAATAAAGAAACTTCTTTTTGCTCTACATTTGGATTTATAACATACTCACCATCTACTAAACCTACATTTACACCTGCAATAGGTCTTTCAAATGGGATATCAGAAACAGATAATGCCATTGAAGAACCAATCATTGCTGCCATTTCTGGAGAACAATTTGAATCTACACTCATGACAATTGATATTACTTGAACATCATGTTTATAGCCTTTAGGAAATAGAGGTCTAATTGGTCTATCAATTAATCGACTTGTTAAAGTAGCATCTTCACCAGGTCTACCTTCACGTTTATTAAATCCACCAGGAATTTTACCTGCTGCATACATTTTTTCTTCGTAATTTACCATTAATGGGAAAAAGTCTACATTTCTAGGTTCTTTAGATGCAGTTGCTGTTGATAATACAACTGTATCCCCATATCTTACTAATACTGCACCATTAGCTTGTTTTGCTAATTGGCCTGTTTCAATTATTAATGGACTGCCTGCCCATTCTGTCTTAAAGACTTTTTTCTCTTGAGACATTTATGAATCTCCTCTCATACAATTAATCTCTTATATCATACCATTATATACTTATTTTTTATATTTATTTATAAAAAAAATCGAAAGAAATCTGATCGATTTCCTTCGATTGATATTGTGATTAACGACGTAATCCTAATGATTTAATTAAATCACGGTAACGTTGAACATCATTGTCACGTAAATATGTTAATAAATGTTTACGACGACCAACCATTTTTAATAATCCACGACGTGAATGATGGTCTTTCTTATGTGTACGTAAATGTTCGTTTAAAGTAGTAATTTCTTCAGTTAAAACTGCGATTTGTACTTCTGGAGAACCCGTATCTGTTTCGTGTACGCGGTATTCTTTAATTAGTTCGTTTTTTCTTTCTTGTGAAATTGCCATTGTCAATTTCCCTCCTATTATTGTATTCACCGTAAACCTGAGCGAATCGTCGGAGTGTCGATTAGCCAAGGAATAGGCACTTAAACTATTATACATAAAAGCATATTATCTTTCAAGCAATAATAACGATTTCGCTTCTTCTTTATCTTTTGTGATTTGACTTACGAGTGCATCAATTCCATCAAACTTTTGTTCTGGTCGAATAAAGTGATGCCAATAAACTTCAACACGCTCTCCGTAAATACTTTCATCAAAATCAAATATATTTACTTCAATGCTTATTTGAGAAACAGAAGGGTCATGGAATGTCGGTTTAACACCAACATTACATACACCTTTATACGTTTTATCTCTAGATTTAATGAGTATAGTAACTGCGTATACACCTTTTCTAGGTAAAACGTAATCATCAACTGGTTCTACATTAGCCGTTGGAAATCCAATTGTTCTACCTCTTTTTTCACCTTGTACAACCATTCCTTTAATAACATAAGGTCTACCAAGTGCCAAATTACATGCTTCAATTTCACCAAGTTCAAGTGAAGCTCTTATATCCGTTGTAGAAATTTTATCATCGTCTTGCAAAGTTTGTTTAGATACTACATGTACGCTAAAAGGATAATCATTCTCTTGTAAAGAAGACATATTACCTTTTCCATATTTACCAAAACTAAAATCATATCCTGCAATAACAGCTTTCACATGATTTTGTATGAAATACTGATCTATAAAATCATCTGCAGATACATTTGCAAAAGTTGAAGAAAAGTTTACTACGAAACAATAATCGACGCCTAATTTTTCTATTGATTCTATTTTGTCAGCAATAGGTGTTAAATAAGTTGTTCGCTTCTTCTCGGGATTTAATACTACTGAAGGGTGTGGATCAAATGTCATAACTGCTTTCTTTAAATGTTGTTCTTTAGCTACTTTAATCATTTTTTGAAGTACTTTTTGATGCCCTAAATGTATGCCATCAAAAAATCCTATTGCTAAAGCAATATTTTCATTTACAAATTGTGTTGATTTTATTGGGTGTGTAATTTCTATAACTTCCATCAAAATACTCCTTTAAAGAAAAACTTTTTTCGGCTTATATAATGCACTGTTTTTTTCGTATGTATCCATTATAGCTATGGCTTTTTCTTCATACCAAACAACAAATATACCATCATGTTTATGTTCGTCTATTAAATGTTTTTCTATTTTTTGTCCGTTTTGAATTCTTTTAACGATGTCTTCATCGTTTATCGTTATTTTTTCTAAACCATTCAATCCATATTCTAATGGAAGAAGCACATTTTGTAACTTATCTTGCTCAACTATTTCTTTTAAATCATCCAATTTAACAGCTTGGTCGAGTGAAAATCCACCACTTTTTAATCTGATCAAATGAGACATATGTGCTGGAAAGCCTAATAACTCACCCACTTGGGTTGCTAAAGTTCTAATATAAGTCCCTTTACCACATTCTACTTCGATTTCAAATTTGCAGATTTGGTCAACATATGAAATTTCTGAAGTTAGTTCTATGCTATTAATAAAGACTTTACGAACAGGTCTTTCAACTTCAATATTTTGTCGTGCGTATTCATATAATTTTTTGCCGTTTACTTTCACAGCAGAGTACATAGGTGGTATTTGTTCAATCTCACCAACTAATTTATTCAATGTAGATCTTATATCTTCGGTACTCCATGTATGCTCATTTACAATTTTCTGTTCTACTAATTCACCTGTTTGATCTTCAGTAGTCGTACTAAACCCAATCGTAACTTCTGCTTTATATTTTTTGCCACTTTCCATAACATAGTCACTTACACGTGTTGCTTTACCAATACAGATAGGTAATACACCACTCACTTCCGGATCCAATGTTCCCGTATGACCAACTTTTTTTGTCTTTAATATTTTACGAAGTTTAAACACAACATCATGGCTTGTCATGCCTACTTCTTTATGAATTGCTAATATGCCATCCAACTTTACGACCTCCAAAACATGCTTCATTTCAATATAAGTTTACATGAAAATGCAATTAAAAAGAAGAAATAACTGATAATCTACTTTAATCGTCTTCGTAGTCATCATTATCATAGTCATCATCATCTTCATAATAATACTGTTCTTTCTTAGCATTTTCCTCATTATAGTCAGTTTGAGGGCGTTCTATATTAAACCAAGATACTGAATTAACCTTACCATTTAACGCATTAACAGAAACCATTGCACCTTCATCATGATCTACATGCTGAGTGACTGTATAAGTAGCTGGTTTAGATTTCTCGTTTTTTTTAATATCTACAAATGTTCCACCAACTTCATTCATAACAATCTGTTTAGCTCTTTTTTCAGTTATAAATGTTTGCTTCTCTTTTTCTTTTTTAGGTTTCTGCTTTTTTGCGACTTGTTTAGAAATTGATTGTGATGTAACATTTTTAATTGTTTCATCTTTTCTATCAATTTCTAAACTATAATTTTTATCTTTATCTTTAATCACTACATAAAACATTCGATCATCCTTAGATTGAGTTAATTTAATTAACTCGCCTTTATACCTTTCTGACACCAAAGTTTTCGCATGATTTTTATCCATCAATTGTTCTGTTGACCTGAAATAAATAATAGTAATTAAAGTAATTAGAAGTATTGCCACAATAACGATAAGAACAGGCTTAATTAGTTTTTTCACATTTTCACACCTTTCTCACTTTTAAAATAAATTCTGATCCAATACCTAATTTACTATTAACTTGTATATCGATTTGGTTTTTAGATGCCAGTTCTTTTGCTATGGATAAACCTAATCCAGATCCACCAGACTGGCGAGATCTCGCTTTATCAATTCTATAAAACCTCGTGAATATTTTATCAATATCTTCTTCAGGGATACCAGGACCATAATCTTTAATTTTAATTTCTATATATTTATTTTTACTTATTAAAAATAGATCTATTTCTGATTGACTATATTTGTACGCATTATCTAAGAAAATTGTTATTAACTGATTAAAACTTTCTTTATTAATTTTACCAATTAAAACATTTTCATTTGTGTGTACATTAATTTTTCTTTTATATACTTGTGAAAGTTTTTTAGTTAAATTCGAAACTTGTGAAACAATATCAACATTTGAAAAAACAATATCATGAAATGTACGTTCTATTTTAGCCAAATCTAACATTTGTTCAGTTAAATATTTTAACCTTTTAGCTTCTTCATTTATTGTATCTATTCCCTCATCTAATAAATCGGGTCTTGTTTTGCCAAATCTTTTTAACATTTCGCTATAAGAAGTCATAACAGTAATTGGCGTTTTTAATTCATGAGAAGCATTAAGTATAAATGCTTGTTGCTTTTCGTCATGGTCTTTTAAATTAAGCATCATTTCATTGAAAGTATTTGAAAGTTCTTTCAATTCTTTCATATCGTTATTATTTATATTTATTTTACTGTAATGTTTTGTTTCTCTCGTTTTATTCATTTGTTCAATAAGCTCATTGATAGGCTTCAAAATAATTTGCGTAATGATTCGATTCAATAGAAATATCACGATTAGTATAATGAATGTTGAAACAATTAATATCCACTTTAATATTGAAAAAGTTTCGTACTTAAAATCAATATTTTCAAATATTTGAAGATTATTTACTTCACCATTTTTCAAAATAATCGGTAAAGATACCATTGCAAAATGATTTCCATTTTTATCAACCACTTTTTTATATTGTCTATTTTTGTATGATTCTGCTAAATTCTTATATTTAATATCAGTTGATATTTGCACAATATTTTTATTTTTTGGATTTACTACAGTAATATATCCATCTGAGAGTAAATAAGATTGAAGAACTGCCTCCGTATTTACATCACTATCTGAAGTGTTTTGGAATTCTTTCATTATATTTATTCCCCTGCTTTCTAACTGAGTCACTTCAGATTCTAGTGAAATCTTTTGGTAGACAAAGTAAACAAATAAATTAATGCAAATAACAACAATAACTATCATAACAGTGGTATAGAGTTGTATTTTCGTCCCAAGTTTCATTGATTTAATCCTTTATCATATATCCAATACCTCTTACGCTAGATATTAAGGATATTTCATTTTGATCTAGTTTTTTTCTTAAATATCTTACATAAACATCGATGACATTTGTATCACCATAATATTCGTATCCCCAAACTTTTTCAATAATCTGTTCTCTAGTCAAGGCTTGGTTTTTATTCTCAACAAAATATAACAATAAATCATATTCTTTCTGCGTTAAGTTTATTAATACTTTATCCATGTATACTTCTCGACTTAATGGATGAATAACTATATGTTTAAAGTGAATTTCACTATTATTCTCATTTGTGACTTCATTATTTTGTTTTAAATGAACTCTAATTCTAGCTAGCAGTTCTTCTATTTCAAATGGTTTTGTCATATAATCATTTGCCCCAGAATCTAAGCCACTTACTTTATCCATAACTGCATCTCTTGCAGTTAACATAATTATTTTAATGTTATTATCTACTTCTCGAATCCTTCTCAGAACCTCTAACCCGTTTAATTCAGGAATCATAACGTCTAATAAGACTAGGTCAAAGTCTTTTGATTCAAATAAATCTAAAGCTCGCTTACCAGTATTCGCAATACTAATTTCGTAATTTGCATACTCTAACTCTATTTGTATAACTCTTGCAATTTTCACTTCATCTTCGACTATTAATATTTTTTTCATTTTAGTACTCCTTTATCTAAGCGATAAGCCAGTAAATTGCCACCAAAAATAATAACATGCAATCATCATTAACATATATATTGGCATCAAAATACTGCTAATTTTTGCTAAATCTTTATTTTCAAAAGGCTTATTTTCTTGCTCATAAAATAAAAGTAGTGCTTTCGAACTTACTGGAAAAGTAACACAATAGTTAGTTCCAATCAAAGTTATAAAAACGACCGCAACTGGATTTAAATTAAACATATCACTAAACAATAAAAATAATGGAACAAACACGACAGCTCTAGTAGTATGACTTGTTACATATAAATGTGACGTTACAGTTATTATAACAATAATCAATAATATAACTTGTACATTTATATTTTCGAATCGAGATAGATAACCAAATAAATGTTCTTGTATATATTGAACAACTTTATATGAAACGAGTAATTTTCCAAGTGATGTTGCTCCAGCTACAAAAAATATTAAACTCCATGAAATACTTTGTAATCCTTCTTTCCATGATATGACACCTACATTAGGCGTTACTATAACAATACTCATAACAATTGTTATAAATGCAATATCAAATCCATGTATTGATTCTGTTATCCACAAACTAATAGTAATTAACAAATATAACAAAGTCTTTTGCTCTTTAACACTAAATGCTGAACGATTTCTTTTTAAATAGTTTAAAGTTGTTTGGGTATTGATTTCATTTGTATTAAAATTCATTTTATTTATAATAATTAAGCTTATAATGCCTATCATGATGCCAAAAGGCCCACCCCATAAAAGAAATTCAACATAAGAAATATTTTCATTTGTTTGACCTTTTAACAATCCAATACCTACAATATGACTACCAGCACCTATTAATGTCAGGTTTGCACCCATTAAAATAAGTACAGGTATCAATAATGCAAAATATTTTTGATTGTCTTGAAATCTAATAGCAAAAGCTTTATATATAGGCAACATAGCTGCAGCTCTCCCAGAAGTCGATGGAACCAATATTGATATTACTTGAACTATTATAAATAGAAATAAATTCATTTTATTTTTTGTACGACATTTATCATTTATCCAATAAATTAATCTATCTAACAAACCACTTTTCTCAACAGCAGCTCCAATAATAAATGCCCCAATCATGAGCCACACAACTTGTTCATTTAAAGATTCAAATAATACTTTTTCTGGTAATCCAAGTACAATACCTATTATTAATGCCATAAATGCAGAAAGTCCTGCAGGCATGTTCGTTAATAGAAACAATCCTAAAGATAATACAAATACTATTAAACTAAGTTGTCCTAAATAAGGTAAATCAGTACTTAAAAATACTATTATAGAAAACACAAAATAAATACACAGATATATTAATTGTTTATTACTCATTGTACAGCATCTTTTATTTTATACATTTGATTGCCTAAATTTATACCAATCAAAATATGTCTCAATGCATTTTCAGAACAATTTTCTAACCATTTATCTGCGTCTAAAATTGAATTTTCTAATGTCGTTGGTTCCGGAATAATACTACTAAACGCATCAATACCACTTTGATAATTTATCTTTGCATTATGCCCGATTGTACCTGCAAATGCGATGACAGGTTTTCCATGTATTTTTGCTATTCTCGCAACTTCTGATGGAATTTTTCCATTAGGTGTTTGAAAGTCAATACATCCTTCTGCAGTAATTACTAAATCTGCATTTTTTATAGCATCAGAAATTTCAATATACTTCATGATGATTTCAAATCTAGGGTATAAACGCGCATTAAGAAATCCATATAATCCAGCACCTAAACCACCCGAAGCACCACCACCACTCATTAATGAAACATCCTTGTTTTTAAAGCTTTTTATGAGTCTTGCAAGGTGTTCTAGATTATTAGACAACTTTTCAACATCACGAGGAGATGCACCTTTTTGTGGCCCATACACTCTTGCTACTCCTTTATTACCACATAATAAATTTGTCCAATTTACTGCTACATCTATATTTACTAAGTGAATTCTAGCATCTATATATCTCATATCAACACCATGAATTCGATCGATTTCACCGCCGCCATTTATGAATATTTCATTACCGTGTTTATTTAAGAATTTAACACCTAATGCTTGCGCCATCCCAACGCCACCATCAGAAGTTCCTGAATCCCCACATCCAATTAAAATTCGTTCAGCACCGCTATCTAATGCTTTAATTATAGTTTCACCTACGCCAAATGTAGTTGTATTTATTGGATTTCTCATATCCTTAGGTACTTGTCTTAACCCTGCAATTGCTGCCATTTCTATCACTGCTGTTTTAATACCATTTTCTACAAAAATTCCAAAAAAAGATTCTGTAGGTATACCAACTGGCCCCATCACATGAGTCTTGATTTTGCTTCCTTCTTTCAATTTTATAATCGTATCTACAAAACCTTCACCGCCATCTACCATCGGAATAGTTGTTACTTGATGTGAAGAATCTACTTTTTTTATACCCTTTGTAATTGAATGACCCACTTCCTCTGCACTTAAACTTTCTTTAAATCCTGAAGGTACAACAACAATTCTCATTTTTATTTCCCCCTTATTTATTCTTTGCTATTTTTTAACTTGATTTAACTATACCTTTGCAAAGTTCATAAATAATTAGAGAAAAATTAAAACTTGATTAAAAAGAAAAAACGAAGCTAGGACAAATTAATTGTCTTAGCTTCGCTTTATTCTATTTGCAGTAGATGATTGGTCCACTACATATAAATTCAATCAAATATTCAAACTTTAGTCATTACGATTTAAATCTTGAATCATACGTTCTATCTTATTACCATAATCGATTGATTCATCATATTTAAAATGTAATTCAGGTAGAATACGTAATTTCATACGACTTCCAATCTCAGATTTAATGAAACCTTTACCTTTTTCTAAACCTTTAAATGTATCTTCTTTTTCTTTATCTGTTCCTAATACTGTTAAATAAACAGTAGCATGAGATAAATCACCAGGAAGTTCTACATCTGTAATCGTTAAAAATCCAACTCTTGGATCTTTAAGTTTATTGTTTATAATATCCATTAATTCTTTTTTCATTTGTTCGCCAACGCGTTCAGAACGAATACTCATTTCTTTCACCTCTTAATATTCAAATCTCTATTTATACATTATTAAATTATAACACATGCTTGTTGGCTTAAAAAGACAATCATATCAAAGTTTAGGTAGTTTAAATATTATGATAAATGCGACATTATTTAAACATCATTAATCCTTCTTATCTTTATAAGCATTGATCGTATTATAAATAATACTTCTTGCTTCTTTAGCTTCTGGTATAGGCTCTAATGGAAACACATGATTTTGATTTATATACTCATGATATGCCACGTTATTATTAAATGCTTGTAACTTGTCATTAAACAATTGAATATCCGGTAATAAAATTTCTCTAGAACCTACGAATAATGTAATTGGTGGTAAATCTTGCAAGTCTCCATAAGTTGGTGATAATAGATGATGTTTTTTATCAGTATGTCCACTCCATAATTCACCGACAAATTTTAATGATTCAACTGTTAACATTGGATCACTTTCTTGAAGGAATTCAGTAATATTTTCATTATCCATATTAATATCAATCCATGGAGAAATTAAAAAGACATGAAGCGGTTGTTTAATCTCTTGTTCTTTCAATAACTGAACTAAACCTGTCGCTAATCCACCACCAGCAGAATCACCAATTATCACTATGTCATCGTAGGTTTCAATCATTCTACGATACAAATCAATAATAAGTTCATAAGACCTTAAAAACATTTCATTTGGAGCTTTAGGATATATTGGCAACTCAACAGTAGCATCTACTTTCGTCACTAATTCTTCTAAAAAATAATGATGAAAAATAGACGGTTGATGAATATATGCAGCACCATGTAGGTATAATATACCAATATTTGATTTTGCTTTCACATTATAATTAATTACTTTCATTTCATCAATAAAATAATCATCCATTTCAGTCTTTGGCTTATACATTTTAGGAAGTTGATATTCTTCCTTATTAACTTTATACAACGCATTAACAAAATCACATTTAGAATCATAATCGTCATAACTAGGACGTTGCGTTTTTGAAGCAATAATCCATTCAGCAATTTGACTTCTCATACTTCTTTTAGAAAGTTTCTTGATTACAACTTGGCTAAGTGCTAAAGTACCTCCGACAGTAGCTACACCTTTAAATAATGTTTTCATATCTATCTACCCCATATTTCTTAATACAAATATATTCCCGTTTTTTGGTAGAAGTACACATAAGAAATTACATTTTGTTATTCATCATTTCTATAAATCAACTGTATTACACCTGAATGAAATGTTCTAGTATTGATGAGTTTTAGTTCTTGTCTATCTTCAATATCTATAAATAGCGGTTTTCCTTTTCCGAGAACGATGGGATGTACTGATAATCTAAATTCATCAACTAAGCCGTAATTTACAAATGATGTAATTAAGCTTGATCCACCGTACAACCAAATATCTTTTCCAGGTACTCTTTTTATTTCATTTACCCTTGTAACAATATCATCTCTAATAATATTTACATGATAATCATCAAAATTTAACTTTTTGGAAAAGACATATTTTTCTTTAGAATGTACCTTACTCCACATCGCTTTATCATCTTCAGAATCCGATAAACTTGGTTGAAAATCTCCCCACATTTCATAACTTTTTCTACCATAGAAAATAGTATCTATTTGATCTAGAAAATCATCGAAATTCATTTCAGGATCCATAATACACCAATCAATTTCACCATTTTCACCTTCTATAAATCCATCAAGCGTAACAGCTAAATCTAGAATAATTTTCCTACTATTGTCTTTTTCTATCATAGTCTAACCTCCCAAATGGTCTTTCTCTCATCATACAGGATAAAATAAAACCTTCATATATATCCAATTATATGAAGATTTTTATGTTTATTTATTTGTCGTTTCTTCTTTAAATATTTTGATTTTCAATCCTATTTCATCTCTAACTCGTTGGAATTCAGACCATTCTTTTCCTGCTGGATCGTCAAAACCCCAATGTTCTTTTTGTACATGTGCTGGAATTGTTGTGCAGTTTTGATCTGCATGACTGCATAAAGTCACAACTAAATCAGCTTGGTTAAATATATTTGTATGAATTAAATCAGAAGTTTGGTCAGTAATATCAATGTTAACTTCTTTCATTGCATCTATTGCTTTTGGATTTACGCCATGTGTTTCTATACCAGCTGAATATACATTCCATTCGTCACCTAGTAATTGCTTACCCCATCCTTCAGCAATTTGACTTCTACATGAATTACCTGTGCATATAAAGTAAATTATTTTTTTATTCAAATATAAATGCCTATTTTTCTTTAAAATATTATCAACGTTATATATAAGCCTAATAATGTAATAAATAGTACTGGGATTGTAATGATTATACCTGTTTTAAAATATTTTCCCCATGGTATTTTTACGCCTTTTTGAGAAAGTACGTGTAACCATAGCAAAGTAGCTAATGAACCTATAGGTGTTATTTTAGGTCCTAAATCTGAACCTATAACATTAACATATATCATGCCTTCTTTTAATGTCCCAATTACATTTGATTGATCTATTGCTAATGCATCAATTAGAACGGTGGGCATGTTATTCATAATAGACGATAGAAATGCTGCGATAAATCCCATTCCCATAATACTTGCAAACAGGCCATGTTGAGAAATTGATGTAAGGATATCTCCTAGGATTGTTGTAATACCTGCGTTTTAAGTCCAAACACTACGAGGTACATTCCTATTGAGAATATTACAATATTCCATGGCGCACCTTTAATTACTGCTTTTGTATTTACAGCTTTTGATTTTCGTGCAAGTAATATAAATATTATTGCAATTATACCAGCAATAATCGATACAGGTATATGAACAAATTCGCTAATTAAATATCCTATTAATAATATCGCTAACACTACCCAAGAAATATAAAAGAGTCTTTCATCTTTAATTGCAGTTCTAGGATTTTTAATATGACTTGCATCAAAAGTTCTTGGAATTGATGATTTGAACAACAACCATAATACAAGAATACTTGCAACTAAAGAAAATATGTTAGGAATAATCATACGCGTGAAGTATTCTACAAAGCCAATATTAAAATAATCGGCTGAAACGATATTAACTAAATTACTTACGATTAATGGTAGTGAAGTCGTATCTGCTATAAATCCACTCGCAATGATAAACGGGAATATAATCTTTTTATTAAACTCTAAATTACGGACCATCGCTAATACAATCGGTGTTAATATAAGTGCAGCCCCATCGTTAGCGAAAAATGCTGCAACAACAGAACCTAATAACATAATATATATAAACATTTTCAATCCATTACCATTAGATGCTTTTACCATATGTATAGCTGACCATTCAAAGAAGCCAATTTCATCTAGAATAAGAGAAATTAGAATAACTGCCACAAATGTTAATGTTGCATTCCATACAATGCCGGTCACTTCTATTACATCAGAAAAACTAACCACTCCCGTTATAATGGAGATGATAGCTCCTATTAGTGCTGTTATACCGATATCCAAACCTTTAGGTTGCCATATAACAAATATTAGAGTTATTACAAAAATCAATATCGCTAATATAGTCATGCTTTGCACACTCCTGGCTCCATAGAGTTACAAATACAAGATTCACTATTGTGATAAATAGCTTTGAAGTTGATTGTTTAATTCATTAAATAATTCTGTATTTAAGCGATACATTCTTTTATTACCTTCTTTTCTAGTAAAGATCAAATTACTGTTAACAAGAGACTTCATATGATGGCTTAAAGTTGGTTAAGAAAACTGAAAATGTTCTAATAAATCACAAGCACAAAGTTCACCACATGATAGTAAATCTATAATTTCTAAACGATTTGAGTCAGATATTGTCTTTAATAATGTTGATAGTGCTTTATAATCCATAAACTCTCCCCATTCCTCTTAATAGATTAGCATCTATATAGATTTTAGATTAAAATCAAGTCAAAACGCACGAAGACTTCAGAGATATCGGGCGATTCAGCTCATATCCAATAAAAAAATGAGGCTGGGACAAATTAATTGTCTCAGCCTCAACTTAATATTAAATATTATTTTCTTTCGATTTCAACCATTTTGAAAGCTTCAAATATGTCGCCTTCTTTAATATCGTTGAATTTCTCAATTGTGATACCACATTCGTATCCTGTTGCTACTTCTTTAGCGTCATCTTTGAAACGTTTTAATGTATCTAATTCACCTTCAAAGATAACGATACCGTCACGTATTATACGGACACTTGAATCTCTCGTAATTTTACCTTCAGTTACGTAACTACCTGCAATTGTACCTACTTTAGATACTTTGAAAGTTTGACGCACTTCTGCTTGTCCAATTACTTGTTCTTCATATTCAGGATCTAATAATCCTTTCATTGCTGATTCAATTTCTTCGATTACTTTATAAATAATACGGTGTAATCTCATATCTACGTTTTCTTCTTCAGCGGCACGTTTTGCACCTGCATCAGGTCTTACGTTAAATCCAATTATTATACCGTTTGATGCTGCTGCAAGTGTAACGTCTGATGCATTGATAGCACCAACTGCTGTATGAATTATACGTACGTTAACACCTTCTACATCAATTTTCATTAATGATGCTGCTAAAGCTTCTACTGAACCTTGTACATCACCTTTAATAATAATATTTAAGTCTTTCATTTCACCTTGTTTCATTTGTTCAAACAAGTTATCTAAAGAAACACTCTTACTATCTTGACGTTGTTTTAGAATATTTTCTTGTTGACGTCTTTCACCGATTTGACGAGCTTCTTTTTCGTTTTTAAATACTACAAAACGATCTCCAGCTTGAGGTACATCATGTAAACCAGTAATTTCAACAGGCGTAGATGGGCCAGCTGTTTTAATACGTTTACCTAAATCACTTACCATAGCACGTACACGACCATATGTGTTACCTACTACTAATGAATCTCCAACTTCTAAAGTACCATTTTGTACTAATAGAGACGCTGCAGGTCCACGTGATTTATCTAACTCTGCTTCAATAACTGTACCAACTGCTGCACGGTCAGTTTTGGCTTTTAATTCTTCGACTTCAGAAACAAGTCCGATCATTTCTAGTAAATCGTCGATTCCATCACCTTGAATTGCAGATAGTTGAACAAAGATTGTATCGCCACCCCAATCTTCAGGGTATAAACCATACTCTCCTAATTCTTGCATAACACGATCAGGATTTGCTGTTGGTTTGTCAACTTTGTTTACAGCTACAATAATAGGTACTTCAGCAGCTTTTGCATGGTTAATCGCTTCAATTGTTTGAGGCATAACACCATCATCAGCAGCTACTACAAGTACTGTAATATCAGTTACTTGAGCTCCACGTGCTCTCATTGTTGTAAATGCAGCATGTCCTGGAGTATCTAAGAAAGTAATTTTTTTGTTATTATTTTCTATTTGATAAGCACCAATATGTTGAGTAATACCGCCAGCTTCTCCAGCTGTTACACGAGTATGACGAATTGAGTCTAATAGCGTTGTTTTACCGTGGTCAACGTGTCCCATGATTGTAACAACTGCTGGTCTTTCAATTAAACTTTCATCATTTTCGTCTTCAGTTTCAAAGTAATTTTCTAAGTCAGTTTCATCAACATGAATTTCTAACTCTGCTTCGATTTCATAATCAGCACAGATCAAATCAACTGTTTCAGTATCTAAACCTTGGTTAATATTAGCTACTACACCAAGTAAGAATAATTTTTTAATAATTTCAGAAGCATCTTTATTAATTTTATCAGCTAATTCACCAACAGTGATGCCTTCTTCATAAGTAATTAAAGATGGTGATTCTTGAACTACTTCTTTAGGTTGTTGTTGTTGCTGTTGTTGATTATTTTGCTTTTTGTTATTTTGCTTCTTATTTTTATTATTCTTTTGTTGATTATTATTTGGTTTGTTGTTGTTTGGTTTGTTATTTGTTTTGCTAGTATTTGCGTGAGTAGTTGGTTGTTCTTTTTTAGCTGTTTCTTGCTTTTTGAATGCTTTATCTAAAATTTTAATGTCGTTCTCCTCTAATGCTTGCATGTGATTTGATACTTCTATATTATTTTTCTTTAACTCATCAATTATATCTTTACTCTTTAAATTGATTTCTTTTGCATACTCATATATTCTTTTTTTACTCATATACTCACTCCTCATGAAAATCATGAATCATCGTTTTTAGCTTTTTGCTAAATCCAATGTCAGTTATGCCCAACACCACTCTGCTTTCTTTTCCAATTGCGTAGCCTAATTCAAAGCGTGTAGCAAAAGTTAAAAGTGTTACATGATAAGTTGCACATTTATTTTTTATTGTTTTTGTAACATTTGCTGCAGCATCTTCTGATAGTATGACAAGTTTTACGTTGCCTCTTCTCATTTCACTTATAACAATTTCTTCCCCTGTTTTAATCTTTCTAGCTCTTGTTGCTAGACCGAGAAGGTTCAAAATTTGGTCTTTCTTATCTATACTCATTTAGGTATACGCTCACGATATATTAAACGAATAATTTCTTTATATACAGGTTCGAGTGTTTCTTTATCGCTGCCGAAATATCGTTCTAATTTACCTTGTTGCTGTGCAGTTTCAACAACGTCTAGATCTTTAGAAACATATGCGCCACGTCCTGGTGCTTTACCAGTTGCGTCAGCTTTAATTTCGTCAGCTTTATTTTTAACTACTCGAATCATATCATTTTTTGGTTTCATTTCATTTGAAAGTATACATTTACGCATTGGTATCTTTTTCTGTTTCATGATAAAAGCACCTACCTTATGATTCTTCAGTTGAAATAATGCCTGCTTCTTTTGCATCAGTTTCTGATTTGATGTCAATCTTCCAACCAGTTAATTTTGCTGCAAGACGAGCATTTTGACCACGTTTACCAATCGCTAATGACAATTGATAATCTGGTACAACTACAGTAGTTGATTGATTAGCTTCATCAACAATAACTTCTACAACTTGAGAAGGGCTCAATGCATTTCTTACAAATACTTTTGGATCTTCATCCCATTCGACAATATCGATTTTTTCTCCGCCTAGTTCATTAACTACAGCTTCAACACGAACACCTTTAGCACCAACACAAGCACCAACTGCATCGATATCTCCGTTTTCAGAAGTAACACTTATTTTAGAACGGTCACCCGCTTCACGTGCTACTGATTTAACAATAACTGTACCATCATAAATTTCAGGTACTTCTTGCTCAAACAAACGTTTTAATAAGCCAGGATGTGTACGTGAAACAAAGATTTGAGGTCCTTTAGTAGTTTGCTCAACTTTATTTACATAAACTTTAATACGTTCATTTGGTAAGTATTGTTCATTTGGACTTCTTTCAGCTTCTGAAAGAACTGCTTCAGTACGACCTAAATTAACATATACATAACGATGATCGACTCTATCAATAACACCTGTTACGATATCATCTTCTTTATCAATAAATTCATCATAAAGAATGCCTCGTTCTGCGTCTCTTAAACGTTGCATTACTGCTTGTTTAGCAGCTTGTGCACCAACACGGCCAAAATCTTTAGGTGTAACATCTTCTTCAAAGACATCACCAATTTCGTATGCTGGGTTCGTTAAAAGAGCTGTATCTAAAGCTACTTGGTCTCTATAATCTTCAACATCTTCGACAACGTCTTTTCTAGAAATAACTCTATAAGTTCCTTCGTCAAGATTTAATTCTATTCTAACATTTTTAGCACTGTCATAATTTTTTTTATAAGCAGTAATCAATGCTGCTTCAATTGCATCTATTAATACCTCACGTGGTATTCTTTTTTCCTTCTCAAGGTATTCAATTGCAAGTAATAATTCATTACCTTTCACAATGTATCCTCCTTTATATTATAAAATTACTGATCGACGTGCTTTTGCTATTTTTTTGCGAGGCAACGTGACATTTTTAGTTCTTGTTTTTATTTTCACTTCAAGCAAAATCGATTCTTCAGTAACTTCTTTTAAAACACCTAACCATTCTTTATCCCCTTCAATAGGTTCATATAATGAAATAAATACAGGTTGATCAATTGCATTCAGATAGTCTTTTTCTTTTTTTAATGGACGTTCCGCTCCTGGAGATGATACATCCATGAAATACGGTTCTTTAATTGGATCTTCTTTGTCCATAACTTCACTAATCTTTTCAGAGGCAATTGTGCAGTCGTTTAAATCAACGCCACCGTCTTTATCAATTGCAATACGTAGATAATAGTCTGGTCCTTCTTTAACATATTCGACATCTACAAGTTCATAATTTAATTCTTCAAGTATTGGTTGAATGATTTCCTCAACGTTTGCTGCAACTTTACTCATAATGACCTCCCTCTTAATACAAACAGAAAAGAGCGGGAAATGTCCCACTCTTTCAACGTCAGAGTATTATTTTAAGCAATAATAGTATATCACATAATGGCGCTATGCTCAAGGATATACGTTACAAATCAAAAATAGAAAGCTGAGCTTTATCTGGCATATTTGGAAGTGAACCAAGTTCATCCAAATAATCTATGATTTTTTGCGAAACTCCAGCCTTTTTATTAAGATCTTCTTTAGCTAAAAATGGCCCTTCTTGTCTCGTTTCAACGATACGTTTAGCTACATTCTCACCCAGTCCTGGAACTGCGATAAATGGAGGGATTAAAGTGTCACCTTCAATTTTGAATTCAAATGCATCACTTTTTTCTAAACTTACCGGTAATAATTTAAATCCACGATGAGCCATTTCATTCGCAATTTCTAATACTGTTAATACATCTTTTTCTTTTTTAGCTAATTCATGGAATCTACTGTAATACTCTTTAATTGCAGATTTAATAGATTCTTTATCTTTAGTCATGACTTTTAAATCAAAGTCTGTTGCACGTACTGTAAAGTAACTTGCGTAATAATACAATGGATAGTGAACTTTGAAGTAAGCAATTCTTAATGCCATTAATACGTATGCTGCAGCATGTGCTTTAGGGAACATGTATTTAATTTTCTTACATGAATCTAAATACCAATCCGGCACTTCATTTTCTTTCATTGCTTCTTCAAATTCATCAGTTAAACCTTTACCTTTACGTACCGCTTCCATGATTTTAAAGGCAAGTGAAGGTTCTAAACCGTTATACATTAAATAAACCATAATATCATCACGACAACCAATAACACTTGATAAGTCACACGTACCAGTTTTGATTAATTCTTGCGCGTTTCCTAACCATACGTCCGTACCATGTGATAATCCTGATATTTGAACGAGTTCTGAAAACGTCGTTGGTTTAGTATCTTCAAGCATTTGTCTTACGAAACCAGTACCAAATTCTGGTACACCGAATGTTCCAGTCTTACATAAAATATCTTCTTCTGTAACACCTAATGATTCTGGTGTACTAAATATTTTCATAGTTTCTTTATCATCTACTGGAATAGTCTTTGGATCAATTCCTGATAAATCTTGAAGCATTCTGATCATAGTAGGATCATCATGTCCTAAAATATCAAGCTTCAGAATATTATCGTGAATTGAATGGAAATCAAAGTGAGTCGTTTTCCATGCAGATTTCTGATCATCTGCTGGAAATTGTATCGGTGTAAAGTCGTATATATCCATGTAATCAGGTACAACAATAATACCACCTGGATGTTGTCCGGTTGTTCGTTTAACACCGGTACAGCCTTTCACCAATCTATCAACTTCAGCTGCACGCTTATGAATACCTTGATCATTCAAATATCCTTTCACATAACCGAATGCTGTTTTTTCAGCTACAGTACCAATTGTTCCTGCTCTAAATACTTTATCTTCACCGAAAAGTTCTTTCGTATAATTATGTGCAATAGGTTGATACTCACCACTAAAGTTCAAGTCAATATCTGGTACTTTATCACCTTTAAAGCCTAAGAATGTTTCGAAAGGAATATCTTGTCCTTCTTTTATCATATCTACATGACATTTTTCACATTGTTTATCAGGCAAGTCAAATCCAGAACCGACAGAACCATCATTAAAGAAGTGACTTTCTTTACAAGATGGACAGATGTAGTGAGGTGGCAATGGATTAACCTCTGTAATTTCGGTCATTGTAGCAACAAAACTAGAACCGACAGAACCACGTGATCCTACTAAATATCCATCATTAAGAGATTTCTTAACCAATCTTTGTGAAATTAAATAAATAACTGCAAATCCATTACCAATAATACTTTCAAGTTCTTTTTCTAGTCTATCAATAACAATTTGAGGCAGTTCTTCACCGTATAAATTTTTAGCATTAACATAACTCATTTCACGAATTTCTTCGTTTGCACCTTCCATGTTAGGCGTATATAATTCATCCCTAATTGGAACGACTGTTTCTAGTCGGTCAGCAAGTTCGTTTGTATTTTTTACTACGATTTCATATGCTTTTTCTTCACCTAAAAAGTGGAATTCATCTAACATTTCATCTGTCGTTCTAAAGTGTGCTTTTGGTAACGTTTGTCTATTAAGTGGATTACCAGGTTGAGCTGCAATCAGTATTTTTCTAGCTACAGCATCATGCTCATTTAAATAATGTGCATTTCCTGTTGCGATAACTGGGATATCCAGTTTTTCACCAACGCTCAATATACGAGAATAAATTTCTTCCATTGTTTCATTGTCTTTAATAAGTTCTCTATCAATTAAATCTTGATATAAACTCTTAGGTTGAACTTCTATATAATCATAATATTTGGCAACTTTTTCAACTTCATCTTGGTCTTTCTGCATGACAGTTGTAAATACTTCACCTTCATCACATGCGCTTCCAACTAGAATACCTTCACGGTGCTTATTTAACAATGAACGTGGTATACGCGGCGTACGATAGTAGTAATCAACTAATGATGCACTTACAATTTTAAATAGATTTTTTAATCCTACTTGATTTTGAACAATCAATGTAACATGAGACGGTCTTGCTCGTTTATAAGCTTCATCGTTAGATAAATGTTCATTAATTTGATTGTGATTATGTACACCTAATTCTTCTAATTGTTTCAGCATTTTAATGAATATATGAGCTGTAGTTTCAGCATCATATATCGCTCTATGGTGTTGAGTAAGTTCTACTCCATATTTTTTCGCTAAGAAATTCAAGCCATGCTTACCATATTCAGTATTAACTGTACGAGATAATTCTAATGTATCGATTACAGCATTTGTAGTAGCACCAATACCTATTCTTTCAAAGCCCGTGTCTATAAAGCCCATATCGAATGAAGCGTTATGTGCAATATATATTGCATCTCCAACCCACTCATGAAATTCACTTAATACTGTTTTAATATCCGGCTGTCCTTGTAACATTTCATCCGTGATACCTGTTAAGTTTTTAATTATTTCTGATAAACGTACACCCGGATCAGAAAAGCGTTCGAAAGTATCAATGACTTCTCCATTCCTTACTTTTACAGCTGCTAATTCTATGATTTGGTCATATTGACTTGATAGTCCTGTTGTCTCCACGTCAAATACGATATATGTAGCTGTTTTAAGAGGTATATCCTGTGGTTTATATGCAATTGGAACACCATCATCCACTAACATACCTTCCATTCCATAAATCATTTTAATATCATTTTTCATAGCAGCAGCATGAGCATCAGGATACCCTTGTACACCGTTATGATCAGTTATCGCAATAGCTTTATGTCCCCACTTTGCAGCTTGTTCAACATACTTTCCAATATGACTAATACCATCCATTTGACTCATTGATGTATGCAGATGAAATTCTACCCTTTTATCTGGGGCTTTATCTAGTTTCGGTGATTTCTTAATTTCGTGAATATCAGTCATCATCATTACTAAATCACGAATAAATTGGTCTTGTTCAATTCTTCCTTGTGCTCTAACCCAAGTCCCAACTTTTAAAGCTTTAAAATGTTCTAAATCATCTTTACCTTTTCTAGTGAACATTTTAAGAATCAGTGAATCCGTATAGTCAGTAATTTTAAGTGTAACAATATGTCTACCACTTTTTAATTCTTTCATTTCAATATCAAAAATAACACCTTCTAGTGCTACTTTGTATTCTTCTTCTATAATTTCTTCAATTTTACGGATTGAATCAACTGGAATATCTTTACCAATTTGACAACGTGACACTGCATTTTCATTATCACCAGATTCAGCTTTTTCTTTTTTCATTTTTTCCATTTTCTCAGATGCAATTCGAGCTGCTTCTTCATCTTCTTGTTGTATATGAGCTTCGAATGACTCTAGCTCTCTCTTCATTTGTTCTTCATTATCCATTGTTTCAAAAATGACACGATTTATTTGAAAACCACATTTTTGCAATGCTTTAACTAATGAACCGTTAACCCTTTTATCAAAATAGTCGCGCTCAATATCATTATTAACTTGAACTTTCACTACTTCTTCAGCAAAAATAATTGGTTTTTGTTTTAATTGATGTTTAACTTTATCACTTAAATCCGTACCATCGATACAATGTGGCATATATTTTAGAATATGCTCATCTAATTGTTCTTTATTAGCCACTTCAATTGTCCAATCAACTTCTGCAATACTTTGAAATGCAGATTTTAGTTGATTCGTAAAAACAAGATACATTTCGCTTGATAAGTATTGCGGTAATTTGATGTAGAAATGCCACAATCTTTTAGCTTGAGATACATCAATTCTTGTTAATTCACCTTGTTCAACAATACTATTATCAAGTTCATCTGTAATGTTCATCTGTGTGAGAAGCGTTTGGAATTTCTCTTTCCCTGTCATTGACACTTATACGACCACCTTCATCAAAATGAAAAAGAGGCTAATCTAAAAATAGCCTCTTTAAATATCTTATATTATATCAGAATTAATTGTTTTTATCAGTCTATTTCACTGCATTGTAAAATGATGATAATACATCATTTAATTCATCAATATGCACTTCTTGACTTTCTGAATTATCGCGACATTTTACCTCAACGATTCCTTCAGCTGCTTTTTTACCGACCATAACACGTACTGGCAAGCCAATTAAATCTGCATCGTTAAATTTAACCCCAGCACTTTCTTTACGATCATCATATAACACGTCATATTGATTTTTCAATTGACTATAAAGTTGTTCTGCAAGTTCTTTTTGATCATCTTTTTTAGGATTAATTGCAATTAAATGCACTTCATAAGGCGAGATTGCTTTTGGCCAAATAATCCCTTTATCATCATGATGTTGCTCTATAACAGCTGCTAATGTTCTTGAAATACCAACACCATAGCAACCCATAATTAAAGGTTTCGCTTTTCCTTGTTCATCTAAGAATGTAGCATTCATACTTTCAGAATATTTCGTTCCAAGTTTAAATACTTGTCCAACTTCAATACCTTCAGCAAATTTAGCTTTTCCTAAATTGTCAGGTAATGCTTCACCTTCTAAAATAAATCTAAAATCGCCATATGCTTCAATTTTAAAATCTCTGTCCACATTAGCATTTAAATAATGGAAGCCATTATCATTTGCTCCAACTGCTAAATTATTGATATCTTGAACAAAATTATCAGCATATATCTTAATTTGATCTACATTTACAGGTCCTAAACTACCAGGCTTTGCATTTAAAATATTTTCAATCTCATTATCATTAGCCATCTCGATATTTTCAGTTTTGAAATAAGATTTTAATTTAACATCATTTACTTCATGATGTCCTCTAATAAGTATCATGACATATTCATCTTCAACTTTTATGATCATAGATTTAATAATTTTATCAACTGTTACATTTAAGAAATCAGCTAAAGCTTGAGCTGTTGTAACATTTGGCGTTTCAATCTTTTCTAAATCTTTCAAAGAAGTATGTTCATGATTTGGAGTATAAGCCACTTCTGCTTTTTCTATATTTGCAGCAAAATCACTCGTTTCACTATAAACTATTGTATCTTCACCAATTTCTGCTAGCGCCATAAATTCATGTGTATGGTCTCCACCAATAGCACCTGAGTCTGCTAATACAGGTCTAAAGTTCAAACCAACTCTTGTGAAAATTTTATGATAAGCGTTATACATATCATGATAAGTCTCATCTAAAGAAGATTCATCAGCATGGAAAGAATACGCATCTTTCATAATAAATTCACGGCCACGTAATAGTCCGAATCTTGGACGCTGCTCATCTCTAAATTTAGTTTGTATTTGGAATAATGTTATTGGTAATCGTTTGTATGATTTTAATTCATCTCGTACAAGTGAAGTCACAACTTCTTCATGAGTAGGACCAAGACTAAAATCACGTTTGTTACGATCTTGTAGTCTCATTAGTTCAGGACCATAAGCATCCCATCTACCTGATTCTTTCCATAATTCTGCTTGTTGTAATACAGGCATTAATACTTCAACACCATCAATGACTTCCATTTCTTCACGAACGATTTGTTCAATTTTATTAAGTACACGCTTAGCTGTTGGTAAATAACTATAAATACCACGAGCATTTTGTTTAATCATACCTGACTTTAATAAAAGTTTATGACTAATAGATTCCGCTTCTGCAGGAACTTCTCTTAATGTTGGTATAAATATTTTAGACTGTTTCATAAGTTTCCTCCTATAAATTACATGAAGTAACGTTGAATATCATTCCATGTAACCATAATCATTACAAATATTAAAAATACAGCACCAATTGAAAGCATAACCATTTCTGCTTTCTTATTAATTGGTCTTCTAAATATCATTTCATAAATTACAAATAATAGTCTACCACCATCTAAAGCTGGAATTGGTAATAAATTCATAATACCTAAATTCACACTTAACAATGCAGTGAAGCCCATTAATGTTTCAAAACCTTGTTTCACCACTGTATCAACATTACTATATATACCAACTGGACCATTTAACATATCAAACGAGAAACCACCCGTAAAGATACTGCCAATTAAACTTAGTACAGCTTGGAAGATTACTTGACCAGCTACGATAGTCTTTTCAATTCCAGCTAATAATGGTCCAAATACTGTATGTTCTGTCGGTTGTGCTACACCAATAATGTATCTTGTTTCATATTTACCTTTACTTACTTCTTGTGTATCTTTCTTAGCCGCAACTTTGAAAGTCTTTTCTTTTCCATCTCGATCCACTTTTATTTCGACGGGTTCTGTTTTCTTCTCTTTAAAAATAGGCTGTATATCAGTGAATTCATTTATTTTTTTACCATCAACTGATTTAATTTCATCGCCTTTTTTAATACCTGCTGTTTGTGCTGGAGCACCATCTTGTAAATCTCCAAATACTGGATCATTTGTTGGTACGCCATTCCAATAAGCTAGTCCTACGAATATTACAAGTGCAAGAATAAAGTTAAACAGTGGCCCTGCAAATAAAGTAAGAAATCTTTGATAAGGCTTTTTAGACATTAATTGTCTATCCTTTGGTGCGATTTGAATTAAGTCTCCACCTTGAACAAAATAAGCCTCTCTCGCTAATTTGAAATGGTGTCTTTCATCATCACTGGCAGTAATGCCTTCGATGTAGATTTCATCTTCAAAATCACTATCTTTAATTTCTAAATGCTCAATTTGTTGAAATTTATGTTGATCATCCATAATTACATGTGTTATTTCATTATGGTCATTCAATTTAATTGCAATATGCATACCAGGTGTTAAAGGATTTTGTTCTAAACCATCGCCTGCCATTCTGACATATCCACCAACTGGCAGTAATCTAATTGTATAAAGTGTTTCATTTTTCTTATATGAGTAAATTTTCGGCCCCATACCTATAGCAAATTCCGGACACATAATACCAGCTCTTTTTGCAAAAAACATGTGTCCATACTCATGTACAGTAACTAAAAGACCAAAGACAAAGATAAATGCTAAAATTGTATAAATCACGCTTACACCCCGTAATCCTTAGATTTATAAGCTGCATCAATTTCTAGAATTGTTTCTAAATCTGGATGCTCTATAACTTCATGTTCTTTCATTGCTTCCTCAATCATATCTTCAATTTTTAAAAATGATATTTCATTATTCAAAAATTTGTGAACCGCCACTTCATTTACAGCATTTAATACAACAGGCATCGTGCCCCCAATTTTAATAGCTTCATAAGCAAAGTGTATACATTTAAATCGATTAAAATCCATTTCCTTAAAGTTCAATTGTCCTATTTGAGCTAAATTGAGTCTTTCAGCATCTCTAAATGCTCGTTTTGGGTATGTAAATGCATACTGTATTGGTGTTCTCATATCTGGAGTACCTAACTGTGCAATTACACTTGTGTCGTTAAATTCAACCATAGAATGAATAATACTCTCTTTATGTAAAACTGTTTCAATTTGATCAATATTCAAATCAAATAACCATTTAGCTTCAATCACTTCTAATCCTTTATTCATCATAGTTGCAGAATCAATCGTAATTTTTTGACCCATTGACCAATTAGGATGATTTAAAGCATCTTCAAGTGTTACATTTTTCAAATCTGCTCGTTTTAAGTCTCTAAATGAACCTCCACTAGCAGTGATAATTAACTTGTTTATATCTTTTTGGTGTTCACCATTTAAACATTGAAAAATTGCTGAGTGCTCAGAATCTACGGGCAATATCTTTACATTTTTTTCTTTAGCTTTTTCCATTACAAGCTCACCAGCGACTACTAATGTTTCTTTATTAGCTAAAGCAATATCTTTACCTGCATCAATTGCAGCCATAGTAGGTCGTAATCCAATACTTCCTAATATAGAATTCAATAGCAAATCAGCGTTAGAATATGTCGCAACAGCTAATAATCCCTCTTCGCCATGTACGAGATCTACATCTAGATGTTTAAGTTTATCCATGTCTTCTTCATGTTGTACAGATACGAGCTCTGGATGAAATTCTTCTATTATATTTTGAGCATATGCAATATTTTTCCCTACTGATAATGCCACTAAATTAAACTGTGAGTTGTGTTCTCTTATAACATCTAATGCTTGTTGTCCCACTGACCCACTTGCTCCTAAAATAGCAATATTCTTCATAGATTTCACCCCAATTTACAATTGAAATAAGAAAAGATTTAACAATGGTAACACAAAGATAAAACTATCAAACCTGTCTAGTATACCACCGTGTCCTGGCATTATATTCCCTGAATCTTTAACACCAAAATGTCTTTTTAATCCTGATTCTACAAGGTCACCTAATTGACCAAACATACTTAATAGCATTGTTAATGGAATTAATAACCATAATGATACATCCATATTAAATGATTGTCCAAAAATAACCGCTACTATTAAGCTCGAGAAAATACCACCAATAAAACCTTCTATCGTCTTATTAGGACTAATTAATGGCCATAATTTATGCTTACCAAATAATCTACCAAATATATATGCACCAGTATCAGTTAACCACACTAATAGTAATGCAAATAAGATAAATTGTAAGCCATGTTCTCTCGTTTCATAAAAATACATAAAACCTATACCAATATATGTAACTGACATAACGCAAAAAGATGCATCCATGAAGTTAAATCTATTTTTAGACATGACTGTATAACTCAACATTAAGAAACTCATAATGATTAATAATTGTAACTGTATACGTATATCGTTATTAATCAGTTCTTGAGGTAATAAAATAATGCATAGTGAAATAACAGACAAAAAACCTGGTATAGAAACAATCGATAAATTATTCATATTTAAAATTTCTTTTAATGCAATAATCGCAAGTAGATACGCTAATGCGATGACAGGTAATCCCCCATATATTACGATTGGAAGAAATACAGCCATTGCAACGATTGCAGATATTGTTCTCGTCTTCATTTTTATCTCCTTTACAGCCCACCAAATCTACGTTGTCTCGACTGATAAATTTTCAAACAGTCTATTAAAGATTGTTCATCAAAATCTGGCCACAATGTTTTAGTAAAGATAAATTCACTATATGATGATTGCCAAATTAAGAAATTACTCAATCTTTCTTCTCCTGAAGTACGTATAAGCAATTCAGGATCTGGTATATCAGAAGTAAATAAATGTTTTTTCAAATTATCTTCACATACTTCATCAATAGATAAATGACCCTGTTCGACTTCATGATAAAGTTCTTTAACTGCATTTAGAATTTCAGCTCTACCACCATAATTCAATGCAAATACAAGATTTAATCCTGTATTATCTTTAGTTTTTTCGATAGCTTCTTCAATAGCATTTTTAGTATGCTTCGGCAAAGCCTCTGTAAAACCAATTGTCGTAACTTTAACATTTTTCTCGATGAGTTCAGGCAAGAACGTTTTAAGGAAATCAACAGGAAGTTTCATTAAATATTTCACTTCATCTTTTGGTCTTGACCAATTTTCCGTAGAAAAAGCGTATAGAGTCAAATATTTCACACCTAAATCATTTGCTTTACGTGTGATTTTTTTAACTGTTTGCATACCCTCATAGTGCCCTTTAACTCGAGGCATTTTTCTATTCTTAGCCCATCTACCGTTACCATCCATAATTATTGCTATATGTTCAGGGACTGTTAATTCAATGTCTTGATTATTTATTTGTTGTTTTTGCTTTATAAACTTTTTTATCATAGCGTCCTCCATCAAACAAACGCGAATTTATATGTATAATTAATTAAACATATCGTAATACATTTTATCACAAAAAGAACGGTTCTGTGTACATAAAGAAAAAAACCGTACCAAAGTCTGATTTGGTACAGTTCTTATCTTTAAACTTCCAAAATGTCATTTTCTTTTTGTGCAGTTAAATCATCTATCTGTTTGATGAAATCGTTCGTAATATCTTGAACTTCATCTGTTTGACTTCTTAAGTCATCTTCAGTAATATCGCCATTCTTTTCTTGTTTCTTCAAATCTTCATTTGAGTCACGACGAACGTTACGAATTGCTACTTTAGCACTTTCTGCTTCTTTTTTAGCTTCTTTCACTAATTCTTTTCTACGTTCTTCTGTTAATGCTGGTACTGAAATTCTAATGATTGTACCATCACTTGTTGGATTAACACCAAGATTTGCTGCATTAATCGCTTTAAGAACATCTTCAACTGAAGATTTATCGTAAGGTTGCACGACAAGTAAACGAGCTTCTGGTACAGAAATACCAGCTAATTGTTGAATTGGTGTTGGTACACCATAATACTCAACATTAACTCTTTCTAAAAGATTCGCATTTGCATGACCAGTTCTTATTGAAGCTAAATCTCTACTAAAACTTTCAATTGTTTTTGTCATTTTTGACTTTGTTTCTTGAATAACATCTGCCATGGAATTACACCTCATGTTTATTTTGTAATAATCGTACCGATTTCTTCACCTTGAACAGCACGTTTAATATTTCCTTCTTCCATAATTGAGAATACAACAAGTGGGATATCATTGTCCATACAGAACGATGAAGCTGTTGAATCCATTACTTGTAATCCTTCTTGTAACATTTGAATATATGTTAATCTTTCATATTTTTCTGCATTAGGATCTACTTTCGGGTCAGCAGAATAAACGCCATCTACGTTATTTTTACCCATTAAGATAACATCAGCTTCTACTTCAGCTGCTCTTAAAGCTGCAGTTGTATCTGTAGAGAAATATGGATTACCAATTCCTGCTGCAAATATAACCACTCTATTTTTCTCTAAGTGACGAATTGCGCGTCTTCTAATATATGGTTCTGCAACTTGTTTCATTTCAATTGAAGTTAATACACGAGTATCACATTCTAATTGTTCTAAACTATCTTGTAATGCTAAAGCATTCATTACTGTGGCTAACATGCCCATATAATCTGCAGTACCACGATCCATACCTAAATCGCTTCCTGTTTTACCTCTCCAAATGTTTCCGCCACCAACGATAACTGCAACTTCACAGTCCATTTGAGCAACTTCCGACACTTGTTGTGCTATACTTTTTATCACTACTGGGTTGATACCAAAGCCTGAATCACCGGCTAAAGCTTCTCCGCTTAGTTTTAGAACGACGCGATTATATTTAGAATTCTTAGTCATCTTGATCCCTCTCTATGCTTATAATTAGGTCTTTATATATAACGAAAGAAGACACAAGACGTGTCTTCTTTCTAAAAAGCAAACTTAGTTGCCTTTCATTTGTCCTTTTACTTCATCAGCAAAGTTATCAGAACGTTTCTCGATACCTTCCCCAACTTCGTAACGAACGAAATCTACAAGCACGCCACCTTCTGTTTTTAAGAATTCAGCAACAGTTTGGTCTGGATTTTTAACGAATGCTTGGTCTACAGCACAGATTTCTTCTAAATATTTACGCATTCTACCTTCAACCATTTTTTCAACGATATTTTCAGGTTTACCTTCATTTAAAGCTTGTTGTTTAAGAATTTCTTTTTCGTGAGCTAATTCTTCTTCTGAAACTTGGTCACGAGAAACAAATTTAGGATTTAATGCAGCAATGTGCATAGCAACGTCTTTAGCTGCATCAGCATTAGTTGAACCTTCAACAACAGTTAACACACCGATACGTCCAGCCATGTGTAAGTACTCACCGAATGAATCGTTGTCAGTTTTAGTTTTTAAAGTGAATCTACGTAATGTTAATTTTTCACCAATAGTAGAAATTGCTTCGTTCATTCTTTCGTCAACAGTTTGTCCATTTGCTAATTTAGAAGCATTTAATTCTTCAACATCAGCTGGTTTAACTTCAAGAATATGATCTGCCATTTCTTTAACTAAGTTTTGGAAACCTTCGTTACGAGCAACGAAATCTGTTTCTGCGTTTAATTCAAGAATTACAGCATCGTTACCTTTAGAAGCAACATAAGTTGTACCTTCAGCAGCAATACGGTCTGCTTTTTTAGCAGCTTTAGCAATACCTTTTTCACGTAAGTAATCTACCGCTTTGTCGATGTCACCATCAGTTTCTGTTAAAGCTTTTTTACAGTCCATCATACCTGCGCCAGTTTTTTCACGTAGTTCTTTGACAAGTTTAGCTGAAATAGCCATAATCTAATTCCTCCATTTATATAAGTAATAAGTTGTTTATAGTAAATCTTTCTAAAAAAAGGTGATAAGTTATAGAACCTTATCACCTTTTTGAAATTATGCTTCAGTAGTTTCAGTTGATTCTTCTTTAGGTGCTTGTTCTGTTTCTTTTAAGTCGATGTTTTGCTCTTCAGCTACATCTTCATTTGAAACGCCTTGTTGACCTTCTAAAATAGCGTCAGCCATTTTACCAGTTAACAATTTAACAGCACGAATAGCATCATCGTTTGCAGGGATAACATAATCGATTTCATCTGGATCACAGTTTGTATCAACAATACCAACGATTGGAATGTGTAATTTACGTGCTTCAGCAATCGCGTTACGCTCTTTACGAGGGTCAACTACGAATAATGCTTGAGGCATTGATTTCATATCACGAATACCGCCTAAGAATTTGATTAAACGGTTGTATTCTTTTTTAAGTTCTACAACTTCTTTTTTAGGTAGTACATCAAATGTACCGTCTTCTTCCATTTTTTCGATTTCAGAAATACGTTTTACTCGTTTAGAAATTGTTTTGTAGTTAGTTAAGATACCACCTAACCATCTTTGGTTAATGTAGTAATGTCCAGCACGTTCAGCTTCTTCTTTAACTGACTCTTGTGCTTGTTTTTTAGTACCTACGAATAATACTTTACCGCCTTCTTCTGAAACAGATTTAATAAAGTTGTATGCTTCGTCAACTTTTTTAACTGTTTTTTGTAAGTCGATAATATAGATACCGTTTCTTTCTGTGAAAATATATTTTTTCATTTTTGGGTTCCAACGGCGTGTTTGGTGACCGAAGTGAACACCTGCTTCAAGCAATTGTTTCATTGAGATAACTGCCATGATAATTCCTCCTAATTGGTTTTATTCCGCCATATACACTTTTTATAGAAACAACATGATATGTTGCACCACTCTATAATTTACGTGAATATGTGTGAATTTGGTTTTTATAGCCGTTGTTAAATATATCACATCTTATACTGTTCATCAAGTATTTTATTTATTTAAACCTAATTCATCTAAGAAACGTTCTTTTTTGATTCGAATGAATGTACCTTTCATCCCTAAAGAACGTGATTCAATAACGCCAGCACTTTCTAATTTTCTTAATGCATTTACTATTACAGATCTTGTAATACCAACTCTATCAGCAACTTTTGAAGCTACTAATAAACCTTCAGGTGCACCAAGTTCTTCGAAGATATGTTCAATTGCTTCTCTTTCTGAATAAGAAAGTGAATTAATTGCCATAGTAATAGCTGCTTTATCTCTTGCTTCTTGTTCAATTTCGTTATGTTTTTCTCTTAAAATTTCCATTCCGATTACAGTTGCTGCATATTCACCAAGAACAAGGTCATTGTCATTAAAGTCTTGAGAAACACGACCAACTACTAATGTTCCTAAACGTTCACCGCCACCTAAAATAGGGAAGATTGTTGTTTGGCTATCTACGAATAGTTCTTTGTTTTCTGGTGGAAATACAGTTAGAACGTTCTCAATATCAATGTTAGACATTGTTTGTTCAACATGCATTAATTGATCAGTATATTCTTTAGGTATGTGTCTGTCTTCTAACATTTTAATAATACGCTCGTTACTTAATAATTCATTTAAGCTTGAACCTAGAATTTTACCTCTTCTTGACACAATAAATACATTTGTAACTGTTACATCACTTATAGTTTTTGCCATATCTTTAAAATCTACAGCAATACCTTTATGCTTTTGTAGTAATGTATTTAATTCTCTTGTTTTTGTTAATAAACTCATTTAATTTTTTCTCCTTTTTTATAGAATAAATGCACTTAAATCTTTATTTGTTGCAATCGATTCTAATTTTTGATTAACGTATTCTGGTGTAATATCTACTACTGCATTTGGCATATTTGAAGCTTCGAAAGAAAGATCTTCTAACATTTTTTCAAGTATTGTATGCAGTCTTCTTGCGCCAATATTATCTGTTTCTTGGTTCACTTGAAAAGCAATTTCAGCTAATCTATTGATAGCTTCATCAGTAAAGTTGATTGTTACTAATTCAGTTTGTAACATCGCTTTGTACTGTTCAAGTAATGATTGTTTTGGTTCTTTTAAAATTTTAACAAAATCTTCAGTAGTCAAACTGTCTAATTCAACACGAATTGGAAATCTACCTTGTAGTTCAGGTATTAAATCACTAGGTTTAGACATATGGAATGCCCCAGCCCCAATAAATAAAATATGCTCTGTATTGATAGAACCATATTTTGTTTGTACTACGCTACCTTCTACTATAGGAAGAATATCCCTTTGAACGCCTTGTCTTGAAACATCTTGCCCACCATTATTATTACTAACTGCTATTTTGTCTATTTCATCAATAAACACCATGCCCATTTGTTCAGTTAACTGGATGGCTTCTTCATTTACTGATTCTTGATCAATTAATTCGTTAGCAATTTCATCAGTTAAAATTTTTCTTGCAGTTTTAACTGGTAGTTTACGTTCTATTTTTTTCTTAGGCATCATTTGACTTAACATATCTTGCATTTGTGGATTATTTTCCATGCCCATCATGCCTAAAGATTGTTGCTCTTGTTCTACTTTGATTTTAACAATTTCTTCTTCTAATTCACCGTTAGATAATTGATTCTTTATATCTTCACGTTTCGTTTTAATTTCTTCAGTTGGTGCTTCTTCAACTTCTTCTTGTTGGTTAAAGTTTGGAAATTGGCCGCCAAATAAAGATTCAAGTGGGTTGTTACCATTACTTTGTGCTTTTTTCTTCATACTTGGTACAAGTAATTTAATTAATTTTTCATTCGCTTTCTTAGTAGCGTCATCA
Source organism: Mammaliicoccus sp. K-M42 (assembly GCF_022386375.1). Classification (NCBI taxonomy): domain Bacteria; kingdom Bacillati; phylum Bacillota; class Bacilli; order Caryophanales; family Staphylococcaceae; genus Mammaliicoccus; species Mammaliicoccus sp. K-M42. The sequence continues at coordinate 215,093 of NZ_JAJNIS010000002.1, forward strand.
TGTACTTCTTTTTTCTTTTCCTCTTTGACTATACGACGACCTACTTCAACTAAATCTCGAATCATACTTTCAACATCGCGTCCTACGTAACCTACTTCAGTAAATTTCGTAGCTTCGACTTTTACAAACGGTGCTCCAACTAACTTAGCCATTCTTCTAGCTATTTCAGTCTTACCTACACCAGTAGGGCCAATCATAAGAATATTTTTAGGTATAATTTCACTTCTTAGTTGATCGTCTAACAAACTACGTCTATAACGGTTTCTTAGTGCAATAGCAACTTTACGTTTTGCATCTTGTTGACCAATGATATGATTATTTAATCGATCAACAATGTCGTGCGGTGTCATTTTCAATTGATTTTGTGACAACCTTAAACCCTCCATTTATATTTCTTCTACTTTTATTTCATGATTTGTAAACACACAAATATCTGCAGCAGTATTCAATGAAGCTTCCGCTATCTCTTTAGCTGATAAATGTGGTGCATATGACTTAAGCGCTCTTCCAGCACTTAATGCATAGTTACCGCCAGAACCAATAGCGATTATACCATCATCTGGTTCGATAACTTCGCCTGTACCACTTACAACTAATAAATCTGTCTCATTCATAACGATTAACATCGCTTCAAGTTGGCGTAGCATTTTATCTCCTCGCCATTCTTGAGCAAGCTCTACAGCAGCTCTCGTCAAATTCCCACTGTATTCTTGTAATTTGACTTCGAACTTTTCAAATAATGTAAAAGCATCTGCAACACTACCAGCAAAGCCAGCGACTACTTTATCATGATACAGTCTTCTAACTTTTCTTGCAGTTTGTTTCATGATGACTTGTTCACCTAATGTAACTTGGCCATCACCTGCCATTGCAGAATGTCCATTATGTCTAATAGCAAAAATTGTTGTTGCATGTAATGATGAACTCATTATAAATTCTCCTTTACGCACGTGGATGTGCAGATAGATATACTTTTCTTAACTGATCTTTCGTTACGTGTGTATATTGACTAGTCGTCGATAAACTTTCATGTCCTAATAAACTTTGAACACTTCTCATATCAGCACCTTGATTTAATAAATGTGTAGCAAATGTATGTCTCAATTTATGAGGATGAATATGATATACCCCTTGAGTTCGCTTCACTATTTCATTTAGTGCATAGCGCACACCTCGTTCAGTAATCGCTTGACCTCTCATATTTACAATTAAATAGTCATGATCAATATTTAATTGATTTCTGAAGCTTTCAAGATAATCCGTAATAGCACTTTGACAATATTCACCAAAAGGAACAATACGTTCTTTATTTCCTTTTCCTAAAACTTTTACAAATGAATAATTTAAGTCTATATCATTTATCTTTATATGCACTAACTCCGACACACGTATGCCTGTTGCATATAGCAACTCTAAAATTACTCTATCTCTAATATTTGTTTTCTTACCATCATCTAACGTTTTAAATAGCTTTTCCATTTCTTCTTCATAGAAAAAACTTGGTAAATGATGTTCTTTTTTAGGATGTACGAGCTGAACAAATGGATTTTGTATTTCACCATCTACGCTCATCCAATATTGGTATAAAGATCTTAGTGTCGAAATTTTTCGTGATACACTTGTTCGCTTATGTCCCTTATCATATAAAAAAGCAAGGTATCTCCTTGCATCTTTATACTCAAAAGAATCTAAAGATAAATGTTCGGATTGTAAAAATGCGTTAAACTCGTTTAAATCTAGCTGATATGCATTTAAAGTATGATTAGAAAATTGCTTTTCATACGTTAGCATATCAATAAACTGCTGTTCAATTGTATGCATCATTACTTATTCCTCCCAATTTATCTGAATTGTATCACAATTATAATAAATCTTAAAATATTTACTATAGCATTACTTTAAATGAGTTTAAGTGCTTAAGAGCGCGATTAGCTAATGTCTCGTAACGTACTTTTTTATCTTTAATTCGTTTTTCTAATGAAGGTAATAATCCAAAGTTCGCATTCATAGGCTGGAAATTTTTCTTATTAGCATGTGTTATATAATACGCCATACTTCCAATAATAGTTTCTCTTGGGAATTTAATAGGCTCTAAATCAGAAACTAATTTACTCGCATTAATACCCGCAATTAATCCACTTGCTGCACTTTCTACATACCCTTCAACACCTGTCATCTGTCCTGCAAAGAATAAATCATTTCTAGAGTTTAATTGATATGTTTCTTTTAAAGCGTTTGGTGAATTAATGAATGTATTTCTGTGCATAACACCATAACGCACGATATCTACATTTTCTAATCCTGGAATTAATGAAATAACTTCTTTTTGAGCACCCCATTTTAAATGAGTTTGGAAACCTACAATATTATATAAAGTACCTGCAGCGTCATCTTGTCTCAATTGAACAACTGCATATGGTCTTTTACCAGTTTTCGGATCTTCTAAACCTACAGGCTTCATTGGACCAAATAATAAAGTTTTCTTCCCTCTTTCAGCCATCACTTCAAAAGGCATACATCCTTCAAAATAAATTTCTTTTTCAAATTCTTTTAAAGGAACAACATCTGCTTTAATTAAAGCATTATAAAATGTATCAAATTCTTCTTCTGTCATAGGACAATTTAAGTAAGCTGCATCACCTTTATCATAACGTGATTTCAAATACACTTTATCCATATTGATTGATTCTTTATCAATAATTGGTGCAGCTGCATCATAAAAATACAATTGCTCCTCACCAGTTATATCCATAATTTGCTTCGTTAAACTTTCTGTTGTTAAAGGACCAGTTGCAATTATTGTTGGACCTTCTGGTATCTCAGTAATTTCTTCGTTTTTCACAGTTATATTAGAATGATTTTTTAATGTATCTGTAATGTATCCTGCAAAATCATGTCTATCTACTGCAAGTGCCCCTCCCGCAGGAACACGAGCATTATCTGCAGCTTTGATAATAAGTGAATCAAGTTGTCTCATTTCTTCTTTTAAAACACCTACTGCATTTGTTAACTGATTACCACGTAGAGAATTCGAACATACTAGTTCAGCGAATTGATCTGTATGATGTGCAGGTGTTTGCTTAACCGGTCTCATCTCATATAAATTAACATGTATTCCCCTCTTGGCTATTTGATAAGCCGCTTCGGAACCAGCCAACCCAGCTCCTATAACGTTAATTGAAGTCATTTTATATGCCTCCTTGATTTTCCAATTTTTGCTCCACATTGAATTGTATAACAAATCTGAATTTAATCAAATGATAAAGTAATAATAATTTTTAAAATTTAGTGACGTTTTACCTTTAAATCATTAAAACAAAAAACAAGTGCAAAAAGTTATCCTTAAAAATAACTTTTTGCACTTTATATTTCTATTTTTGTTCTTGTTCTTTATAATCACAATTTGGACACACTACTTGAGCTGACTTTCCTTTTTTACGCTCAACTAATACAGTTTCACATTTAGGACATGAACGATCTAACGGTTTATCCCATGATGTGTAATCACATTCAGGATATCTAGAACAACCGAAGAATATTCTATTTTTTTTAGATTTACGTTCTACAACTTCGCCCTCTTTACATTTAGGGCACTTCACGCCGATTGTTTTAATGATTGCTTTTGTATTTCTACAATCTGGGAAGTTGGAACATGCCATAAACTTACCATATCGGCCCATTTTATAAACCATTGGAGAACCACATAATTCACAATCTTCACCAGCTGGTTCATCTTTAATTTCGATTTTTTCCATTTCTTCTTCTGCTCTAGCTACATCTATTTTGAAATTCTCATAAAACATATCTATTACTTTCTTCCACTCAATTTCACCATCAGCTACTTTATCTAGAAGTGTTTCCATATTAACAGTAAAGTCTACATCTATGATTTCAGGGAAGTACTCTTTAACAGATTCATGAACGATTTCTCCTAGTTCAGTTGGAACAAATCTTTTTTGATCGACTTTTACATAATTTCTCTTTTGTATTGTGTCGATTGTTGGTGCATAAGTCGACGGTCTACCAATTTTAAGTTCTTCTAAAGTCTTAACTAAACGTGCCTCAGTGTATCGAGGTGGTGGTTGAGTAAAGTGCTGTTTTGGATCAATTTTCTCAGCAGTTACAAGGTCACCTTTTTCTAACGGTGGTAACTTGCCTTCTTTTTCTTCATCCGTATCATCTTTAGTTTCAACATAAACTTTCATGAAACCTTTAAATTTGATAGTTTGACCATTTGCTCTGAATTTCAAATCACCTTGCGTAATATCAGCTGCAACAGTATCTGCGATTGCTGGAGCCATTTGACTAGCCATGAAACGTTCCCAAATCAATTTATACAAACGATATTGATCTCTAGATAAGAATGCTTTCATTTGATCAGGAGTACGTTCAACGCCTGTTGGTCTCACAGCTTCGTGGGCATCTTGTGCGCCTTGTTTACCTTTTGTTTCTTTTGATTTTGATAAATATTCTTTACCATATTGATTCTCAATAAATGTCGCAGCTTCTGCTTTTGCACTGTCAGCAATACGTGTAGAGTCTGTTCTCATATAAGTAATTAAACCAACTGTACCTTGGCGTTTCAAATCGATACCTTCGTATAATTGTTGTGCAAGCATCATTGTTTTTCTCGCTTTAAAATTCAATTTACGAGAAGCTTCTTGTTGTAAAGAAGAAGTGGTAAATGATTTAGCTGGATATCTCAGTTTTTCTTTTTTAGTTACTTGAGTGACTTCGAATTTATCTCCATCTAATTGAGTTGTTATTTTTTTAACATCATTTTCAGTTTTTAATTTAACTGGTTTACTTTTTTCATGTAAAAACTTCGCACTAAATGATTTTGTTTTATGTTTAAATAAACCTTCAATTGTCCAATACTCTTCAGGCTTGAAATTATTAATTTCATTTTCACGATCTATAACTAGTCTTAATGCTACAGATTGTACACGACCAGCTGATAAACCTTTTTTAACTTTTTTCCATAAAACAGGAGAAATATTATAACCAACTAATCTATCTAAAATTCGACGTGCTTGTTGAGCATCTACTAATTCATGCTCGATTTCTCTAGGATGCTTAAAACTATCTTTTACTGCATCTTTTGTAATTTCATTAAATACTACTCTTGATTTTTCATTTTTATCTATATCTAATATATGTGCTAAATGCCACGCAATCGCTTCGCCTTCACGGTCCGGGTCACTTGCAAGATAAACGTTCTTTGCTTTTTTAGCATAACGTTTTAAATCTTTGACGACTGGTCCTTTACCGCGAATAGTTATATATCTAGGTTCATAATTATTTTCAACATCAACGCCCATTTGACTACGAGGTAAATCTCTTACATGCCCCATAGATGCAACGACTTTATATTTTTTTCCTAAATATTTTTCAATGGTTTTTGCTTTTGCAGGCGATTCAACAATGACAAGATTTTCTGCCAAAGTAAGTCCCCCTTGCTTTTCTATTGATTACAAGTGTAAATGATAAACTGATAAATTCAGCTTTGTCAATTAAAACATTTTATAAAATTAGTTTTTGTTCACTAAATGTACAATAATCTTCTATAATATCTTGAGCATTTTGTACAAGCTTTGCACCTTCTTTAATTCTGTTATTACCACCCTTACTTAACGTCTGAAAAATCGTCCCCGGGCAACAATAAACATTTCGATTTTGTTCCAAAGCTAAATCGATTGTTATTAAAGATCCACTACGTTCATCAGCTTCTGTAACAAGTACACCTTGAGACAATCCACTTATAAGACGATTCCTTTCTGGAAAACGCCACTTTTGAACTTTTGTAGTCGGGTAATACTCAGATATAACAAGATGATATTTTCTCATTAATTCATTTATATATTTTGTAGCGTTTGGATAATGATAATCTAAACCAAAAGCAGCAACACCTATTGTTTGACCACCATATTCAATTGTTTTTAAGTGCGCAAAATAATCTGCACCCATAGCCATACCAGAGACAATTGCTATTTTTGTATTTATTAGCTTTGTAATAATAGCATTACATATTTGTTCAGAATAAGTTGTAGCCTTCCTTGAACCGACTATAGCTAATTTCTTCTCATTATTCAATATTGACATATCACCGATGCCAAATAAAACTAAAGGATAATCATAAATTTCTTTCAATAGCCTTGGATAATTTTCATCATCACTAAATAATAATTTAATGTTTCTTATATGCATTGCTTTGAGAATTTTATCAATATCGCTACTCACATATTTAGTATACATTTCTAACATATTGTTATAATTTAATCCACTTTTATAAATAAAATTTGAAAACTCTCTTCGATAAGCTACAAAACTTAAGGTTGAATCATATCGAAGCATTTTATGAATATGATTTGTCGTGTAACCTGCATAAATTAGTTTCAAAATCGTTTGTTGATAATTATTCATAATAGTTATGCTCCTTACAATGTTAATTTAATAATTGTTAGAAGAAGAAAGTGTTAACGAGCTTGTTTTATGAGTCTTGCACGTTAGAATTTCTAACGTGCTTGTTTACTATTTCTTGCTCGTTAGAGCTGATTTTTATAGCTTTTTTGTGTGATCCTTCACTTTTAAAACCTTAATTTGTGCCCTAACGTGCTTATTTTGTGAGTCTTGCTCGTTAGAATTTCTAACGTGCTTGTTTACTATTTCTTCCTCGTTATCAACTCTCCCTCTAACTTCTTTCTATGTTTTTTAAATAATATCTCTTATATCTTTGTCCTTCACATTCTAAATACTCATTACATATCCTCCTTACTGAATATACATTTTCTGCTTCACACCATTGAATTGCCTCTTGTAAGGTAAACCCTTCTTCCCCTTTTATAACTGCTAATTCCATTATGTTGAAATAATAAACCGTCCTTCGTTTGAAAGTATTCTTGCATTGTATGCATATCGTATACTTCTTATTTTTTTCAATTGAAATAGTATAAAGCTTTTTGCAATTTGGACATTTAATACCTTTCTTTATAAGTGAAAAATCAAGTTTAATTCTCTGTTTAAATTTATGTGAAAAAAATTGTTGTTTTTGCATGATTTGCTTAAGAATCAACTTGTCCCTAGTAATCTGTTTTGATTGAAATAATTTTGGGAATTTATGAAATTCTGATTTCAAAAGTACTTGTGAGCGTTTTGGAATTGAAGATTTTGCTGTAAATGTTGAATTTGAGAATATTAAATATTCATTTATTGGAAGATTAATATCTAATTCGAGAAGAATTTGTTGGAGATTTATTTTTCCTTTTTTTAGTTGTATAAACGGTGAGGGATAACGATTATGATGAGCACTTTGTATATATTGATCAAAAAATTCAAAGTCCCCGTAATAATGTTTTACTTCTAAAATACTAATTTGATTATTATGTACTATTAAAAAGTCAATTTGGAATGGATTCGTAGCTATAAATTCAAGATTATGCTTATAAACGATATCTCCATGAAGTTTTAAATGGTTATCAACAATACGTTCACCTTCATAACCATGTATCTTATTTATTATTTCATAGTTGCTATTATTAGCTTCAAATCTTGATTGTAAAGCATTGTAATATAAAAAATCTGAGTTAAAATTCATCTTTCACTCCTATTTTGTAAATATTTTACATATATTATATTATATGAATTTAATTTAGTCCATAAAAAATAAGAGGTGAGAGACAAATTAATTGTCCCTTTCCTCTCAAAATTAAAACACCAAATAAGCACAGTGTTTACTACTCGTAAAAACACTGCACTTATTCTTATAAACTAAATTATTTGATTGTTAAACATTTTTCATATAAACCGTCTTCTTTTTTAATACGGTTGATTAATGTTTCAGCAATAACAGATGGTGTATCTGCAGTATCTACGCCACAGTCATTAAGTGTTTTGATTTTTTCAGATGCAGTACCTTTACCGCCTGAAATAATCGCACCAGCATGACCCATACGTTTTCCTGGAGGTGCTGTTTGACCACCGATGAAACCAACAACAGGTTTAGTCATATTAGCTTTGATCCATTCAGCAGCTTCTTCTTCTGCTGTACCGCCAATTTCACCAATCATAACAACAGCATATGTGTCGTCATCTTCATTGAATGCTTTTAATACATCAATAAAGTCTGTACCGTTTACAGGGTCGCCACCAATACCTACTGCTGTCGTTTGACCGATACCAGCTTGAGTTAATTGATGTACTGCTTCATAAGTTAAAGTACCAGAACGTGATACTACACCTACATGACCTTTTTTGTGAATGTAGCCTGGCATAATACCAATTTTACATTCGTCAGCTGTAATAACACCTGGACAGTTTGGTCCTACTAAACGCGTTTTTTTGCCTTCTAAATATCTCTTAACTTTTATCATATCAATAACTGGAATATGTTCAGTTATACAAATCGCTAAATCTAATTCAGCGTCTGCACATTCAACAATTGCATCTGCTGCAAATGGAGCTGGAACATATATTACTGATACAGTAGCGCCAGTTTCTGCAACTGCTTCTTCTATTGTATTGAATACTGGTACGCCTTCAACTACTTGGCCACCTTTACCAGGTGTTACCCCAGCAACGATTTGAGTACCATAATCTAGCATTTGTTTCGTATGGAAAAGTGCTGTTGCACCAGTAATACCTTGAACTAATACTTTTGTATTTTTATCGATGTATACACTCACGTAACTCTCCGCCTTTCTTATCGTTCTTGAACTAATTTAACAATTTTTTGAGCACCATCAGCCATGATTGATGCAGGTTCGATTGCTAAACCAGATTCTTTTAAGATTTGTTTGCCTTGTTCTACATTAGTACCTTCTAGTCTAACAACTAAAGGCATATCTAATGAAACTTCTTTGACAGCTGCTACAATACCTTCTGCAATAACATCACATTTCATAATTCCACCGAAGATATTTACAAATATACCTTCTACTTGTGAATCACCTAAAATGATTTTGAATGCTTCAGTAACTTTTTCTTTAGTAGCGCCGCCCCCCACGTCAAGGAAGTTAGCCGGATTACCGCCGAAGTGATTAATTGTATCCATCGTAGCCATAGCTAAACCAGCTCCGTTTACCATACAACCAATATTTCCATCTAAAGCAATATATGATAAATCATATTTAGAAGCTTCGATTTCTTTCTCGTCTTCTTCTTCTAAGTCACGCATTTCAACGATATCTTTATGTCTGAATAAAGCATTATCATCGAAGTTTACTTTTGCATCAAGTGCTAAAACTTCACCTTCACCAGTTGTAACTAATGGGTTAATTTCAACAATTGAACAGTCTTTTTCTACAAACACATTATATAAAGACATCATTAATTTAACAGCTTTATTCACTGATTCTTTAGGGATGTTAATATTAAATGCAATTCTTCTAGCTTGATAAGGCATTAATCCAGTTACAGGATCAATTACTTCTTTGAAGATTTTTTCAGGAGTTGCTGCTGCAACTTCTTCAATTTCAGTTCCGCCTTCTTCTGAAGCCATTAAAGTAATTCTATCTGTTGCTCTATCAATAACAAAACCAATGTAATATTCTTTTTGAATATCGCATCCTTCTTCAACTAAAAGACGTTTAACTTCTTTGCCTTCTGGACCTGTTTGGTGTGTAACAAGTACTTTACCTAATAATTCTTTAGCGTACTCACGAACTTCATCAATTGATTTAGCAATTTTAACTCCGCCAGCTTTACCACGGCCACCAGCATGGATTTGTGCTTTAACTACATAAACATTTGAATCTAATTCTTTTGCTTTTTCTACTGCTTCAGCAGGTGAAAAAGCCACTGAACCATTAGGTACAGCTACGCCCATAGAGCGAAAAATCTCTTTACCTTGATACTCATGGATATTCATTCTCCATCCTCCTATTACATACAATATGTTTGCTTACTTCTCAATTATAGAAAATGTAAGCGTTATTGTAAACAAGGAGAGTCTATTTTTAAGAATTGTTAGACTAATATTTCACTTTTGATTTGATTGGCTCAAAAGATTTCCTATGAATAGGCGTTATTCCGTAATTTTCAATACCTTCTAAATGAGCTTTAGTACCATAACCTTTATTTTTATCAAAATCATATCCTGGATATTCTGAATTCAACTTTACCATCAATCTATCTCGGTACTCTTTTGCAATTACACTTGCTGCAGAGATAGAAACACTATTCAGATCACCTTTAATAATTGATGTTTGGGGAATACCATTATCTAGCTTCATAGCATCTATCAATAAATGGTCTGGCTTGTAATCCAATTGGTCAATCGCTCTTTGCATAGCAACTTTAGTAGCTTCATATATGTTTAATTGATCGATTTCTTCAACTGTAGCTATTCCAATACCTACTGATAATGCTTTATTATAAATTTCTTGTTCAAAAAACACTCTTTTACTTTGTGATAATGCTTTAGAATCTGTAATACCTAAATAATGATGGCCTCGTTCTAAAATGACTGCACTTGCTACAACAGGACCAGCTAATGGACCTCGACCTACTTCGTCTATTCCACATATCAGTGCTTCTTCTTTATCAGCTAATATTTGATTCTCATATTGATTCATTTTAATATATTTCAGATTAAGATCTTCTATTTTTTCTAATTGTTTTAATCTTTTTTTAAAAGCGGTTTGAACCCCTTTTCTTTCATCTTCGTAATAAATCGATCCTTTTATTTCATCAATTGATTCATAAAGATTAATCTCAGATGTAATATCTTTAATGCTCTTTTGTTTCATAAAGTCCATCCTTCATTTCTTCATAAATATCGAAGCAATAGTTGCCTATTTTAGCATTTCTTAAGTCTCTAATAATCAATTCTGTTACTGATTCATAATCTATTTCATTTCCTCGTTTCAACATACCTCTTCTTCTACCAATTTGATCGAATAAATCTACAACTTCATCTTCTTCATTTAATTCTATTTGATAAAATTGTTTTAGCTTTTCAGGATCATTATCAATTAAGAAGTTCAATCCATATATCGCAACTTCGTCTAAATGAACGATGCTATCTTTTATTGCACCAGTTAAACTAAGTTTTTTTCCTATCGTTTGGTCTTCAAACTTCGGCCATAAAATACCTGGTGTATCTAATAGTTCTAATTCTTTTCCAACTTTAATCCATTGTTGTTTTTTTGTTACACCTGGCGTATTTCCAGTTTTAGCAATAGATTTTTTGGCTAATTTATTAATAAGGGTTGATTTTCCAACATTAGGAATCCCTACAATCATGGCTCTAATCGCTCTTGGGCGAAGTCCTTTACTCTTTTCTCTATCAAATTTCTCTTTAGTTGCAGCTTGTGCAGCCTTCATAAGCTCACCTAAATGTTTACCATGTTTAGAATCAATTTGTACTGGATAAAATCCTTGATTCTTGAAATATTGCATCCATTTATCTGTTTCACTTTGTTTAGACATATCTTTTTTATTGAGTATTACAACTCTCGGTTTTTGCTTAACGATATCATCAATCATTGGATTTCTAGAAGATAACGGTATTCGAGCATCTACAAGCTCAAAAACTACATCTACCATCTTTAATTGTTCAGTTACTTCTCTACGTGCTTTAGCCATATGGCCAGGGAACCATTGAATTGTCATTTATATTTATCCTTTCTTATCTTAAACTTATGAAATATGATATATTTACCATATCTATATAGGAGGTTTGTTATGTTCTTATCAATTATAGTTCCTCTTTATAATGAGGAAACTAACATCTCTATTTTACATGAAAAAGTCTCGAACGTCTTTTTAAATTTGTCACATCAATTTGAATTAATATTTATTAATGATGGATCTACTGATCACTCTCTTCAAGTCTTGAAATCTTTATCCGAAAAAGATGCGCGAGTTAAATATGTTTCTTTCTCTAATAACTTTGGAAAAGAGTCAGCTATGTATTGTGGATTGGAGCATTCTATTGGAGATGCCATTATTATTATGGATTCTGATTTGCAGCATCCTCCTGAAATAATTCCAAAATTGATTCAATTACACGAAGAAGGCTTTAGCCAAGTCGTCGCTTTAAGAAATCGTAAAAATGAATCATTTATTAAAAAAATTCCTGCTAAAGTATTTTATAAACTATCTCAATATATGATTGATGTTAAATTAAAAAGTGGTGAAGGCGACTTTCGTTTAATATCGAAAGAAGTTGCAAATTCAATTTTAAAAATGACTGAATATAATAGGTTTTCAAAAGGAATATTTGAGTGGGTTGGTTTTAGTAAGACAACAATAACTTTTGACCATCAAGAAAGAAATGATGGTTATTCAAAATTTTCCATATTTAAATTAATAGATTATGCAATAGATGGCATAATTAGTTTTAATAACAAACCGCTTCGATTATGCTTTTATTTCGGTGGCTTTACGATGTTTATATGCCTGTTATATATTTTTATAACATTTATTAATATCCTCTTACATGGTATTGAAGAACCTGGTTATTTTACAATAATTTCAGCTATTTTATTCTTAGGAGGACTTCAATTATTTAGTTTAGGTGTAATCGGAGAATATATTGGTCGTATATATTACGAAACAAAAGATAGACCGAAATATATAATAGAACAATCAAATTTAAAAAAACATGAATAATTAAATAATGATATAGGTGAATGAGATGGTAAACAAATTCAAAAATTACATAAATAACAAGGTTAAAATTAAATATATTTTCCTATTCATTATTTTAGCAATATTAGGTCATAGTTATGTGCTTTTCAGATATTTTAAAGATGGTGTTATCTTCACAGGTCCTAATGATGGCATTGAACAAATGCTCCCTATTCAAATGTATTTATATGAACATTGGACGAGTGGTTCATTCTTCTATTCAACTGATTTAGGACTCGGTGGAGATATGTTTATGGATTTTGCATATTATTTTTCTACAAATATTTTATTTATAATAAACGTAATTTTGATTTGGTTAGGCTCATTCATTTTTAATTTTAATACTGAACAAATGATTTTTTGGGCACAAAACGCAATATTTATATCTATCGTAAAATCATTTTTAATCATGACTTTTACATTTCTACTATTTAAAAAACTTGGATTAAATCACATATCCTCTATTGTTGTGTCATTTTTATTTGCTGTATCTCCTATTTATTTTAGATTTACAGTTTACTGGCCATTTTTTAGCGATGTATTTATGCTTTTACCTCTTTTAATTCTAAGTATTGAAAGATTTTTAAAAGATAAAAAAATAGGTTTGGTCATTATTGTTGTTGCAATTACTTTTATTAATAATTTCTACTTTGCATACTACCAGTTATTAACAGGACTAATTTACTTTTTATATCGATTTATATTCACTCATAAAGATGATATTGTTCCTAGAATCCAGCAATTAACGTTATTAATTATTGCCAGTGTTCTTGGTTTAGGTAGTAGTTTGTTTGTATTTTTCCATTCTGCTCATAGTTTTATAGGTAATAATAGAGAAGTATATCAAGGTAGAATACCATTACTTTCAGATTTTACGAAGCACGACAATATTTTTTATGACAACTATTTATTCGTTGTACTATTTATTACGATACAAGCATTACTTACATTTAAATTATATAAACATTATTATTATCGTCTATTCAGTATATTTACGATAATGTTAATCGTCTTTAGCTTTATACCATACGTCGATAGTGTATTTAATGGTTTTTCTGCTCCACAAAAAAGATGGCATTACTTATTAACATTTTTCTCTAGTGGTTTAATTGGTTTTTATGTTTATTATTTTAAAACAATTCCACTTAAACATTATATTTTAACTACTTTACCAACTTTTGTTGTTATATTTGCAAGTTATTTCATAACTAAAGATTATGTCATATGGATATGGATGGTTCCGATTTTATTCATTAGTGGTTTGCTTGTTTTAACTTTAAATGTAACACGTAAGCTACCAATTATAATTTATGCATTGTTGATTTTGTTATTATCTTTTCTTGTATCAAAAGAGCATAGTAAAAATCAAATCTATCATGATGACCACGAAAGAAGAGCAAATGATTTTTATATACAAGCAAGCACATTTGATAGTGGCCTTCAACGTAAGCATATATCGAAATTAAAAAATCAAACTGATGATGATGAAAGAATTGGATGGAGAGTATTAACACAAGATAATACGCCGATGTACCAACATTTTAAAGGTATGAGTTTATATTCAAGTATTTTTGATGGTCAATTAAATCAATATTTATTTAGCGATGTAAAAGTAAATTTACAAGACGAATCTTTAAGTCGCTATAGCAATATGCAAGGCAGATCGAATCTATATAGTTTATGGTCTACTAAATACATTATGAAAAAGAGTTATCAAAAAGAAACACCTGCAAACTTTAAAATCAAAAGCGATGATGGCAAATATCAAATATTAGAAAATGAGGAAATGTTACCTGCTGTTAAAGTTACAAATCAATATTTTGATAAGAAACAGATAAGTAATCCATTAGATTTAGAACATGCCATGATTAAAGGTGTTGCTACTTCTGACTCTTCAAAAGAGTATGCACAATTAAACAAGACACAAAATTTATTAAATCAAACAAAAATTACAGAACGAGATGCTAACTATAATAATAATACTTTAACAGTTCCAAATAACGGTGATGGTATAACAATAAATATACCTAAAAAAGTAGCAAGTAAGTACGAAGACATGTATTTAATGATGCATTTAGAACGGAAATTACCTCAATCCAATTTTACAATTCAAATTAATGATTATGAAAATAATCGTCTGTTTGAAGACTCTAAATATAGAATGAATCAAGATGATTTGTTGTACCGTATTCCAGTACCGAAAGACGGTAAAATTTTTATAGGATTAACAAATGGCAAATATAACTTAAAATTACAAGGGTTGTATGGCGAGAATTACAATGCATTGAAACAAGCTGATAAGCGCAAACAATACACTTATCTAGAAGAAAATGGCAAAATAGATATACATTTAAAAGCACACCATAAAGGAACGGCGGTTATCAATATCCCTTATAGAAATGGTATGAGAGCTAAAGTTGATGGAGAGAAAACACCTGTTCAAAAGGTAAACCATATTATGACTGCTGTTGATGTCGATAAACAAGATAAACATATAGAATTGTCATATACGCCACCCTATTTTAAAACAATGATCATCATTTCAATCCTATTCATAGGACTGAGCATAATATTCACAAGAAAAGTTAATCGAAAGCCATAATTCAACTTATTATTTTAGAGGTTGAGACAATTTAAAAGTCTCATCCTCTTTTCTTTATTAATAATTTATTACTGTTAAAGTTTAACAATCCATATAATTGGGAATAATTAACTAATTATACAACAACATATTAAAAGGATAAAAGGTACCAATTATGTTAAAGAAATTTAAACACATCCTATACATATTACTTCTATCAGTTATTATTTCAATCCTATATTACATACCAACCATTTATAGATTTATACACTTTGGTGATTTATATACAAGTGTTGGCGACGGTTTAAAACAAATGATACCTTTTCAAATGTTTCTAATAGAGCATGCTAAACAATTTACAATGTTTTATGACATTGGATTTGGTCTTGGTGGAGATTATTTTTCTAATTTAAGTTATTATTATTCAACTTCTCCTTTTGCTTGGATCAGTATTTGTTTTGTATTAATATATCAATTTTTTGCAAACTACGAACACTTAGTCTATATTGTTATTGCAAATCAAATAGCCATAGCAATCTTTAAATGTGCGTGTATCATAGTTGTAACTTATTTCTTATTTTTAAAGTACAACATACGTAAAATTTATGCCTTTATAGGTAGCATACTTTACGCTTGCTCAACAGTTTATTATTATTTTACATTCACTTGGTCGTTCTTTAGCGATGTTATGTTCTACCTACCACTCGCTTTATTAGGTATTGAACTACTCTTTAGACAAAAGAAAATTACGATACTTACACTTGCAGTAGCGGTAACGATTACGTCTAATTTTTACTTTACATATTATGAATTTATTATTTTAGCTTGTTATGCAATATATAGAATTATTTTTAAATATAAAGAAGACATTTTGACAGTTAAACAAAAATTATTGTATCTCATTTTATGTATTACGATTGGTTTTTTAATTGGCAATTTTGGTTTTGTACAAGGTGTTCTATCTTATATCAATAACGATAGAAGCTTGATTAACAATCATGTTGATGCAATTATTCCATTTAAAAAGCAATATAATATGCTATATGGTGGATTTTATATTACGATTTCATTCCTATCTATTACAGCTTTATTTTTAAAACCATTATATAAGAAATATTATTTTAAATTATTAGCGACATTCACCATTTTATCTTTAATTGGATCATTTTCACCTTATTTTGATTCGTTTTTCAACGGCTTTTCAATGCCTGAAAGAAGATGGGTTTATGCATTAGCTCTATCTACAGCTGGCCTTACTGCAATGCTTGTTCAACATATCCAAATGATCACAGTAAAACAATTTCTTTTAGCATCTGTACCACCTATTTTATTCATTACTATTTCAGCATTTTGGCAACAATCTTTTTATAGTTGGCTCATTTTCATACCAATAATGCTCGTTCTATTATTATTTAAAATAAAACATCCGTTTAAATATTTGAATATAGCTATTTGCTGTGTACTTATTGCATACCAATTTACGCTTATACAAAACTACCAAGATAAAGTTATTAAAAAGTATACACCAAATATTAAAACTGTCAGTAAATCAAATATATATTCACAACAAACATCCTCAAAAATTCAAAAACTAAAAGAAAATCAAATTGATGATTTAAGACGTATTGATATGTTAAGACCACTTTCTATCAATTCAGCAATGTATTATAATTTTAATGGGACTAAACTTTATAGTAGCATTTACGACGCAGAAATACTTAAATTTTATGAAAAAGATTTATTAGTCAGTATGCCAAGAAATAGTAATAGTTATTACGCTAGCTTTTCTGAAAGAACTAACTTAAACAGTTTATTTAATGTTGATTATACTATTAAAGCAAAAGATGATTTACATTATCCAGCACTTTCAAAAAGAATTGACTCCTTTAAAGACCAAGATGAGTATTTCCACATATATGAAAATACAGAAAAATTGCCTAGCGCAAGAGTTGTTAATAACATTTATAATGACACACATTTAGACAGTCCTTTAGAAAAAGAACATGCCATGTTAAACGGCATAATTACAAATGATAAAAAATCAAACAAACAAATTAAACCACCTAATGACTTACTTAAATCAGCAAACATTTCATACAATAACGCAAGTTATAATGGTAAACGTTTAACTGTAAATAAAAATGGTGGTGGCTTAACGATTGATTTACCAAAAAATACTGCTGAAAAATATAAAACATTATATTTAATGATGGACGCTAAAATAATAAAACCTAGAGATATGAACTATTATATTTCAACTAATGAAAATAAAATATTTAGATATAGATTAAACTATCGTTATATTAGACCACATCACACTACAACAGCAAATATAAAATCAACAAATACCGTTCATATAAAATTTAAAAAAGGAACATATCATTTCAATTTAAAAAACATACAAGGTGAAGATTATTCAACATTAAAAAATGCTACTAAAGATGCTCAATCTCAAAATATTAAATTTCATAACAAACACACACATTATGAAATAGATTTAAACAAAAATCCTTCAGGAAATCTCGTTATGCCAATTATTTATAATAAAGGATTAAAAGCATCAATTGATGGAAAACCAGTTAAAATAAATAAAGTGAACTATTTAATGTCTAACATCAAAGTCGATAAAAATGATAAAAAAGTAAAAATAACATATGAAACACCATTTTTCAAAACGAGTATTTGCGGAATGTTGATAGGACTGATATTGCTAGTATGGTTAAGAAAAAAGTATAAATTATAAAAGCATAGATGAATAATCGTTGGAAGAGGCTGAGACAAATTAATTGTCTCAGCCTTTCATTGTGCGGTGTTGATTTTGAGGATGTCTTCGATTAACTTTCGACTTAATCTACAACTTGGTCAATCTCTTAGATTAACTTCCGACTTAATCTACAACTTGATCGATTTCTTCGATTAACTACTGACTTAATCTACAACTTAGTCGATCTCTTCGATTAACTCCTGACTTAATCTACAACTTAGCCGAACTCTTCGCTTAACTTCCGATTTAATCTACAACTTGGTCAATCTCTTCGTTTAACTTCCGAATTAATCTACAACTTGGTCAATCTCTTCGATTAACTACTGACTTAATCTACAACTTGGTCGATCTCTTCGATTAACTACTGACTTAATCTACAACTTGGTCAATCTCTTCGATTAACTACTGACTTAATCTACAACTTGGCTGAACTCTTCTATTAACTACTGACTTAATCTACAACTTGGTCGATCTCTTAGATTAACTGCCTTATAAATTACATCTTATCCAATTTTTCAAAAAAAATTTATTTTTATCCCACTATCTTCATTGTATAAGGGACATAATTCTGAGAAATGTCCGTAAGAGGTGCTGTTAGGGACATAATTCTGAGTAATGTCCGTAAGATGTGTTGTTAGGGACATTATTCCGAGTAATGTCCGTAAGAAATAGTGTCTAATGATCACAATCCAGAATTCTGCCACTAAGAACAATCTAACGTGCACAATCCAGAAATCTGCCAGTTAGCACACACTTAGCACACGACCTATAATCAATGCCTTCAAGTTCCACAATCAATCCTATCTTCACAATCCCATTTTCTCTACACAAAAAAGAGCTTAGAATAATATATTCTAAGCTCTTTTCTTTAAGTACAAAGGTCAATGACCTAAGTCTTAATTTATCTAATTTCTTTAATACGAGCAGCTTTACCACGTAAGCTACGTAAGTAGTAAAGTTTCGCACGACGTACTTTACCGCGACGTTTAACTTCGATTTTCTCGATTTTTGGAGTGTGTACAGGGAATGTACGTTCAACACCAACACCGTAAGAAATTTTACGAACTGTAAACGTTTCAGAAATACCGCCACCACGACGTTTAATAACTACACCTTCGAATAGTTGGATACGTTCGCGACTTCCTTCAACGATACGTACGTGTACAGTTAAAGTGTCACCAGCACGGAATGTAGGAATGTCCGTACGTAATTGGTCTTTAGTTACTGCTTCGATTAACTTATGATTACTCATTATTTTCTCTCCTTCTGACTATGTTCTTGCCCAATGTATATAATTCAATTAAATGCTAGCAGCGGATCATAGTGATATTGTGCTCACACACTTATATTAATATATCACATCGGGTAATTTGATTCAATCTATTTTTTATTGCTATTTAAGAATTTTTGATCTTTTTCAGTTAAAGGATATTGCTCTAATAAATCTGGTCTTCTCTGTTGTGTTCTCAATAAGGATTGTTGATGTCTCCAATTTTCTACGTTTGCATGATTACCTGATAACAATACATCTGGAACCTTTAATCCTTCATAATCTGCCGGTCTTGTATACTGAGGATGCTCTAATAATCCAGATGAAAATGAATCATCTTCATGAGAAACTTGATTGCCAAGTACTCCTGGTATGAGCCTCACAATAGCATCTGTCATAGTCATACTTGCAAGCTCGCCACCAGTTAATACATAATCGCCAATTGAGATTTCATCCGTTACACAATGCTCTCTTATACGTTCATCATAACCTTCGTAATGACCACATATAAAGATGATATGCTCACTTTCTGATAATGACTCTGCTTTTTGTTGAGTAAATGGTTCACCTTGAGGACACATTAAAATAACACGTGTCTTTTCAGTTTTATCCAAAGCTTCTAGGGCATTAAATATAGGCTCTGGCTTAAGCACCATACCTTGGCCGCCTCCATAAGGATAGTCATCAACTTGTGAATGCTTATTATTTGCATAGTCTCTAAAATTAACAGTGTTAAACTGAACAATTTCTTTGTCTTGTGCTCTTTTCATTATGGAATGATTAAGCACACCTTCATACATTTCTGGAAATAAAGTTAAATAATCTATTTTCATTAATCTAACAAACCTTCTAATGGTTCGATTTTAATTGTTTTGCGATCAACATCAACTAATTTAACAACATCTTCAATATAAGGTATTAAATATTCTTTATCACCTTTAACGACCCATACATCGTTTGCACCAGTTTCCATAATATCAACGACTCTACCTAAAGCTTCGTCTTGAACAAACACAGTACATCCTATAATTTGATAATAATAGTATTCATTTTCTTCTAGTTCAATCGATTCATTTTCTTGATCTTGAAAAATTTTGCAACCTTTTAAATGTTCAATATCATTAATATTATGAATACCTTCAAATGTTAATAAATGAAAGTTCTTGTGTATTCTATGTGATGCAATTGTAAAAGGAATTTCTTCGTTTTTATTTTTCACTTTTATAAGTTGACCTTTTTTAAAACGTTCATCTGTAAAATCTGAATCGGTTAATATTTTAAGTTCACCTTTAATGCCATGTGTATTTACAATTTTACCTATTTCAACATTCATTGAGCCAAGCCTCCTCAACTGTTTCTTAATTAACAATAAAAAAGAGCACCGAATAGGCACTCTTAATTAACTTCTACAAACACTTTCTTGCCATACTCGTTCATTGAACCAGACACAATTGTACGAATGGCTTTAATCATTCTGCCCTTCTTACCAATAATTCTGCCAATGTCTTCTTCATGAACGTCTATATTGAACGTAATGCTAGAATCTTGTTCATCTTTAGATATATTGATGTTCTCCGGATAATCTACGAGCGGTACTATAATTGTTTGTATTAATTTTTCCAATATAATCTACGCTTTACTTAGAAAGTTTAGAATTATGGAATTTCTCCATGATACCTTGAGTTGATAAGATATCACGAACTGTATCAGTAGGTTTTGCTCCATCAGCTAACCATTTTAAAGCTAATTCTTCATTAACTTTGATTTCTGCTTCAGGTTTAGCAACTGGATTGTAAGTACCGATTGGTTCGATAATACGACCATCACGTGGAGAACGTGCATCTGCTACTACTATACGATAAAATGGGTTTCTTTTTGAACCCTTACGTGTTAAACGAATTTTAACTGCCATGTTTAAAAAACTCCTTACTCATTTATAATTTATCTTCTACAAGTAAATACTATAACAGGATATAAATAGTTTGTAAAGTGTTTTCTCTTTACCAATTTAAATTTTACTAAAAAAGAAGAACGATGATGATTATTAAAGTCGTTAATCATACACCGTTCATCGTAATCACATTAAAACGGTAAGTTCATACCTTGGAATGGATTACTAGCTCTTTTGCCCTTTTTACCTTTTTTATTACTACCTGTAAATTGTTTCATCATTTTTTTCATATCGCCAAATTGTTTTATTAATCTATTAACTTCTTGTAAAGATCGTCCAGAACCTTTTGCTATACGACGCTTTCTAGAGACGTTTAAGATTTCTGGATTATTTCTTTCTTCTAAAGTCATAGAACGAATAATTGCTTGTACATTATCAATTTGTTTAGGGTCCATGTTAGCATTCTTCATGCCTTTCATTTTGTTTGCCCCAGGAATCATATTCATTAGATCATCTATTGAACCTAATCCTTTTACTTGTTCCAATTGTTCTAAGAAATCATCAAAAGTAAATGAAGAAGTTCTCATTTTCTTTTCTAATTCTTTAGCTTTCGTTTCATCTACACCTTCTTGGGCTTTTTCAATTAAACTTAAGACATCACCCATACCTAAAATTCTAGATGCCATACGTTCTGGATGGAATAACTCAAGTCCATCAAGTTTCTCACTCATACCTATAAACTTAATTGGTTTATTCGTTACGGAACGAATTGAAAGCGCAGCACCACCACGTGTATCACCATCTAATTTCGTTAATGTTACTCCGGAAACGTCTAATGTTTTATCAAACGATTCAGCAACATTTACTGCGTCTTGACCTGTCATGGAGTCTACTACAAGCATAATTTCATCAGGTGTAGATACTTCTTTAACATCTACAAGTTCATTCATTAACGCTTCATCAATGTGCAAACGACCTGCTGTATCAATGATTACGAAATCTAAATGCTCTTCTCTTGCATATTTCAAAGCATTTTCTGTAATTTCTTTTGGACTAACTTGATCACCTTCTGTATAGACAGGTATATC
This sequence comes from Mammaliicoccus sp. K-M42, assembly GCF_022386375.1. Lineage (NCBI taxonomy): Bacteria > Bacillati > Bacillota > Bacilli > Caryophanales > Staphylococcaceae > Mammaliicoccus > Mammaliicoccus sp. K-M42. The sequence goes on from NZ_JAJNIS010000002.1 coordinate 237,317, forward strand.
AATTTGTTTACCAACAGTTTGTAATTGTTGAATAGCAGCTGGTCTATAAACATCACACGCTACAAGCAATGGCTTTTTGTTATATTGCTTTCTCATTAACAATGCTAACTTACCTGCAGTTGTCGTTTTACCAGCACCTTGTAAACCAACCATCATAACAACAGTTGGTGGTTTACTGCTCATATTAATTTTACTATTTTCTCCACCCATTAACGAAGTTAATTCATCTTGTACAATTTTGATAACTTGTTGACCTGGTGTTAAAGATTGCATTACATCTGCACCTAATGCGCGTTCAGATACTGTGTTAACAAAAGATTTAACAACTTTAAAGTTAACATCCGCTTCTAACAATGCTAATCGTACTTCACGCATCATTGCTTTAATGTCTTGTTCTGTAACTTTACCTTTACCTTTGATGCGTTGCATCGTGGCTTGAAGTCTTTCTGATAACCCTTCAAATGCCATAAATTTCTCCTCCTATTCAAGAATTTCTAAGCGTTCTATTGCTTGCTTAAGTTCTTGATTATCTCCTGACAATCTTTTTAATTCGTCTATAATTGTTTGTCGTTCTTTAAATTTGTTAAAGAGTTGTAATTTAGTTTCATACTCTTCTAGTAATTCATCTGTTCGCTTTATATTATCATATACAGCTTGTCGACTCACATGAAAAGTCTCTGCTATTTCACTTAAAGCATAATCTTGTAAATAATATAATTCTAAATAATTACGTTGTTTTTCTGTTAATAAACCTTGATAAAAATCAAATAAGTAATTCATTCTCATCGTTTTAACGAGGTCATTACTTTCCTTCATTATGATCAACTTCTTCAGTAGTATTTTCAATATCTTCATTTGAATCAATCATGTCAGCGAATAGTCCATATACATAACTTTCCGCATCAAACGGTTGTAAATCGTCTAATTTTTCACCTAATCCAACATATTTAACTGGGATTTGTAATTCATTACGTATTGCTAATACAATACCACCTTTTGCAGTACCGTCAAGTTTAGTTAATACGATACCTGTAACTTGAGTGACTTCTTTGAATGATTTTGCTTGAGACAATGCATTTTGTCCAGTTGTAGCATCTAAAGCTAGTAATACTTCATGCGGTGCACCAGGAATGTTACGATCAATAACTTTTCTAACTTTTTGTAACTCATTCATTAAGTTAGCTTTATTTTGTAATCTTCCTGCAGTATCACAAATAAGAATATCTGCACCTCTATTTTTTGCAGCATTTACAGCATCATACATAACAGCTGCAGGGTCAGAACCTTCTTTTTGACTTATTACTTCAACACCAACTCTTTCACCCCATACTTTCAATTGTTCAATTGCTCCAGCACGGAATGTGTCACCAGCTGCTAAGACTACTTTTTTACCTTCTTGTTTATAACGGTGTGCTAATTTACCGATAGTTGTTGTTTTTCCAACGCCATTAACACCAACCATTAATATAACATTTAATCGGTCATCTTCAATGTTCATACGATCAATTTCTTCATCATCTTGTACATATATATCCACAATCTTTTCAACGATAACTTCTCTTAATTCAGATGTTTCAGTTATGTTTTGACGTTTCGCTTCCATACGTAGTTCATCTACTAATTCCATAACCGTGTTGAAACCAACATCAGCTTGAATTAACATTTCTTCTAATGCTTCAAAGAAATCTTCGTCTACTTTTCTATAAACTGCTAATAAATCATTTAGTTTATTTTGGAAATTCTCTCTAGATTTTTCAAGTCCTTGTTTAAATTTCGCACCAAGTTGTTCAGATTCCCATTCCTCAAATTCATCCAATGACATAAGTCCGTCATCAAATTGTACCGCTTCAGGATTTTCTTTTTCATTGGATTCAGGTGGTAAGTCTTGAACTGGTTTTTCTTCTTGAGTCTCTAATTCTTTATTCGTTTCTTCTGAAGGAGAAAATTTACTTTTTAATCTTTTAAAAAAACTCATGATTGTAATGCCTCCAATTCTTCTTCTTTAATTGATTTTAAGTTAACACTCACAAGTTTAGAAATGCCTGCTTCTTGCATAGTCACACCATATAAACTATCAGCGTAAGACATGGTACCTTTTCTATGTGTTATCACGATAAATTGCGTTTCTGCTTTTAATTTATCCAAGTATTCAGCGTATCTGATTACATTTTGTTCATCAAGTGCTGCTTCTACTTCATCAAGTATAACAAATGGAGCTGTTCTCGACTTCAATATCGCAAATAGCAAACTGATAGCAGATAATGCTCGTTCTCCACCACTTAACAATGATAAATATTGTCTATTTTTACCAGGAGGTTGCACAACAATTTCAACTCCCGCATTTAGAATGTCTTTATCAGTAAGCTGCAATTCTGCTCTCCCACCATTAAATAGTGATTTAAACACATTGCCAAAATGATGATTAACTTCATCAAATGTTTCTTTAAATCTTGTTGATACTTCACTATCCATTTCTAAAATAACTTGTTCTAAAGTTTCTTTAGCTTCTAATAAATCAGTTCTTTGATCGCTTAAGAAAGTATATCTTTCATTCACTTCTTTAAATTGATCAATAGCATTTATGTTTACATGACCTAATTCATCTATAGACATCTTAGTTAATTTCACAGTTTTTCGAGCTTCTGAAATATCTTCTGGCATTTCATAAAGTGACTGTGCTTTTTCAAATGTAAGTTGATAGGTTTCATTCAGATGTGACAATTGATGTTCTATCATAATATCAATTTTAGAATGTTTACTTACCATATCTTGAAGTCCGGTTTCTAAACCAGAAATATTTTGATGTAATGTTTGAGTATCTTGTTCTATTTTCCCAATTTCTTCTTGAATCAATTTATACTTATCTTGTTGATCCATCATTTTAGTTTCAATTTCTTGTTTTAAGACAGTAAAATGCTGAATTTGACCTTCTACTTTTTCAAACTGTCCACTGCCTGTATATTCATCAGAATTAATTAATTCTAATTGATCATTTATTTTACTTAGTGTATGTTCTTGTTCATTTAAATCTTCTTTTAATCTTTTCTTATCTCGTTCTTTCAAACGGTTACGTTCTTTTTCGACTGCAAGGTTTGAACGTTTTTCATTCAATTCATTTTGGATAGTCTTTTCACTGTCTTTATTATTAGATAAAGAGGCATTGAGTTGATTAATATTTAAATCAATTTTTTCTAACTCATTTTTTATAGTAACAAGTTTATTTTTCTTTTCTTGTAATGTTTCTTGCCCTTTTACAAAATTATATCCATCATTTTTTTCAAACTCAAAAGTCTCATTTTCTTCTTTCAAACGTTTTTCTTTAGCTAAAACTGCATCTAGTTGTAATGTTACTTCGTGTTCACTTGCTCTAAGTTCTGTACCTCTTTCTTGAGTTGTTGAAAGAGATTCTTCTAATTGCTGAATGTCTGCTTTTAATGATTTTACTTTTGATTCAATTTGCGTAGTTTGTTGCATGAAGTTTTGATATTTATCTTCAGTCGTTTTCAGTTCATCTTTTTGAGATAGCAAACTTGCTTTCTTCTCTTTACCGCCACCTGTCATAGCGCCACCAGGTGTAATAACATCACCTTCAAGGGTAACAATTCTATGCTTAAATTGAATTGTTCTAGCGATTTGATTCGCAGTTTCTAAGTCTTTGGCAATGATTGTGCTACCAAGTAAGTGTTCTACAATATTGCGGTATTTCGGATCAAATTGAACACCTTCAGATGCTACTGTTATAAACCCATTATCTCCACTTATTTGATCGACAATATTTTGCGGTACAAAACGTTTTTTCACAACATTCATCGGTAAAAATGTTGCTCTGCCTAACTTTTTATCTTTTAAATATTTTATTGCAAGTCGAGCATCTTTTTCTTCTTGCACAATAATATGTTGAAGTGAAGCTCCTAATGCTATTTCTATTGCAGTAGTTAATTTTGATGGTGTATCGATTATTTCTGCTACTGCACCTTCTATACCTTTTAAAGATTTTTCTTTTAAAACATGTTTAACTCCAGAATAAAAACCAGAATACTCATCTTGCATACTTTTCAGAGTATTAATACGTGTCTTCATTTGTTCTGTATATCGATAAGCTTGATACAGTTTAGACTCAGCATCTTTATATTCTTGTTCTTTATTTTTCAATAGTGCGTGGTCTGATTTATATTTTTCAGTCGTTTCTTTAAGTTCATTTTCTACTTCATTCAATTTCTGAGTAAAAGAATCTTTTTCTTCCCAAACTTTTTGAAGTGAATCATATACTTCTTTTTGACGACCATCTAATCTAGATTGTTTTTCTTGATGTGTTGTTAATTTATCCTCTAAAAATCGAATATCATTATTTATATCTGATTGTTCAGTCATAAGTTGATAGTAACGATCTTTAAGCTGTTCAATTCTTTCTTCAAATGTACCTTCTTGATTTGAAAGCTGACTTTCTAGTTGATTTATTACTTGAACCATCTCTTGATATTTACTTTTAAAAGTGGATAATTCATCATCAATTTCTTTGATTTGTTCAGAAATTTTATTAATTCTCGTTTGTGAAGCATGCTTTTCTTCTTCTAGTCTTTCATTAGTTGCATCACTATTTTTTTGGCGCTCTTTTAATACTTCGAGTTGACCTGTAAATCGTTCTAATGACTCTGTAGCTTCTACTAATGACTTATTAGATTCTTGAATTTGATAAGAAATGTTGTCTCTTGCTTTTTTCTTTTCATTTAATTCAAACGTCATTGCATCTAGTTCATTTGTTTTTTGATCTTTTTGATTTTGAAAATGCTCAATATCTTGTTCTAATTGTTTAAAATCTTTATTTAAACTTTCAATATCGTATACAGTCACTGTAATATCGCTTTTTTTCATTTCTTCTTTCAAAGCAATATATTCTTCAGCAATTGCTGCTTCTTCTCTTAAAGGCTCAACTCGCGCTTCTAAGTCAAATACAATATCTTCGACTCGATTTAAGTTTTGTTCAGTTTCATCTAATTTATGAGTAGCTTCTTTCTTACGTTTCTTATATTTTAAGACTCCGGCAGCTTCCTCTATTAAATATCTTCTATCAGTTGGTTTAGCATTTAACACTTCATCAACTTTACCTTGTGATATTATACTGAATGCTTCTTTACCTAAACCTGAATCTAAAAATAAATCTATAACAGATTTCAAACGTGTACGTTCCTTATTTAAATAATATTCACTATCGCCATTTCTATATAGTCTACGTTCAACAGTGATTGTATCTTCATCTATATTTAATTTTCTAGAATGATTATCTAGTGTTAATTTAACTTCTGCATATTGACATTTCTTACGTTCCTTAGACCCATTGAATATAACATCTTCCATCTTAGAACCACGTAAACTTTTGGCAGATTGTTCGCCTAGAACCCATTTTATAGCGTCCGTAATGTTACTTTTCCCACTACCATTCGGTCCAACAATAGCTGTTACACCATTATCAAAATCTACATGTGTATGTTCAGCAAAAGATTTAAACCCATATGCATCTATTGATTTTAAATAAACCATAAACTACCCCTTATTAACCATTATTCAGCGCTTTTTTAGCTGCATTTTGCTCTGATTCTTTTTTCGTTCTACCTTGTCCAGTTTCTAAAGGATTACCATTTAACAATACTTCTGAAGTAAATAACTTATGATGAGCTGGACCACTTTCATCTAACAAATTATAAGTAATCGTACCTTTATTGCGACGATGCATAAACTCTTGTAATTCAGTTTTGTAGTCTCTGTTAGCCGTATAACTGTCATCTATAACATGTGGATATACAACTTTATTTAAAAATACTTCTACAGTATCAAGACCTTTATCCAAATATAATGCACCAATAAACGATTCAAAAGCATCAGCTATAAGAGAAGGTCTTTCACGTCCACCCGTTTTCTCTTCACCTTTACCTAATAAAAGTAATTCATTCATATTCAAACTCATTGCAAATGTTACAAGTGATGGTTCACATACAATTGATGCGCGCAGTTTAGTGAGCTTACCCTCTGGAAGTAATGGGAATTTCTTATACAAAAACTGTGACACCGTCAATTCTAACACCGCATCTCCTAAAAATTCTAATCGCTCATTATGACTTAGTTTATCAAGTTTAAAATCATTAATAAAACTAGAATGAGAGAACGCTTGAACATATATATCATAATTTCCAAATTCGATATCGACTTCATTCATGAACTCATCGAATCTGGCTTTAAACTGGGTTATGATTTGTGATTTATTTTTAAACATGCCTTTCCTCCTTAACATTATGTTTCCTATCTATTTTACGTTATATTTCATAAAAAAAAAAGAATATTATCATAAAGAACAATAACAGTTCATAATCTATATACATATTACAAATAAAGGAAAGAATATAAACATATATCTAATAGAATGCATAAAAAAACTGCCAACAAAATATAAACTTTGTCGACAGTTTGAATTAATTAACTTACATTTAATTAGTTTGGTCTGATAAACCACATTTCACTTTCGTAATCGTGTGTAATTCGCTGAGCAACCTCAGTCTTATCAGTTCCACCACCATACCAATTTTGATCTAGACTTTGGAATTGCATTAAGTTTCCATCAGCATTACCATTTAATACAATTGCTGTATGACCTGCTCCAGAACCAAAATCTCCATTAAATACTACAATATCTCCAGGTTTTGCAACAAATGAAGGTGAATTCTTATAAACTGTAGCTTCACCACTAAAATTATTAGCAGTAGGAATATCTTTTGCATAATCACCGTGTAAACCATGACCATATAAATAATTCCAATAGTAGTTTACAAGATCAAAGCATTGCCACCCATAATAGCCATCAAAATCCCAGCCCTTACCTTCTAATGAATAAATATAATTCATGGCAGCCGTTGAAGATTTCGCAACTTCTTTTTGGACCTTACTCGATTTTTTATCATAATCTCTATGTTCAATTTCTACGTTCTGTATCTTAGGTGTTTTGTCTTTAGATGTATCACTACCGCCGCCATCTTTAGCGTCAGCATTCATATTCATATTCAGTGCAGTCAAACTCGTAAATGCGATCGCTAACAATAATTTAGACTTAATTTTCATACATCCCCTTTAACATTATGTATTAAATATTCCTATTTGGAATATTAAAACATTTTAACATATATAAAGTATACTGGATATATTATAAATATTAAGTCTTGTTTACAAAATGTAAAAACTGAAATATTTATTTTTTATAAAATCTTACGATTTTGTTCGAGCATGCTTGCCTAGGGGTATGGCTCGAGCCTGTAGTCTCTCACACATACTATTCCCTCAGGCGTCAGCACTTCACAAAATCGTTGCAAATATTCATTTTTATATAGTAAATAAGTACAGGAATTCTATGATATTCATTTCCTAGACTCTTTTATCATTTTTTATATTGTTATATTTGAGTCCATTCTCAATGTCTACTTTTTGATTAAGTTTCTCAGTCTTTCTTTTCTATTTTTTAACGTTTACAGTGATATGCTTATTTTTTATAAATCTTACGATTTTGTTCGTGCATGCTTGCCAGAGGGTATGGCTCGAGCCTGTAGTCTCTCACGCATACTATTCCCTCAGGCGTCAGCACTTTACAAAATCGTTGCAAATATTCATTTTTAAACAAAAAAGAGCTTAAGACATTTATGCCCTAAGCTCTTTTTTAATTAGAATTATTTTTCTAATGATTCAATATATTTAACAGCGTCACCAACTGTGTTGATTTTTTCTGCTTCCTCATCAGGGATTTCCATATCAAATTCATCTTCTAATTCCATTACTAATTCAGCGATATCTAAAGAATCAGCACCTAAATCATCTTTAAATGAAGCTTCAGGTGTTACTTTTTCAGCGTCTACGCCTAAACGATCTACAATAATTTCTTTAACTTTATCGAAACTTGCCATTCCATTCACCTCCTTTAAATAATTGTCTATTCTATATAATAAGAAATACAATTTCTCTTACTACCATGTATTACTATATAATAAATCCTATTGCATGTACATTCCGCCATTAACATGAATTGTTTGACCTGTTATATAACTTGCTTTATCGCTTGCAAGGAAAGCAACAGTATTCGCAATATCACTATCTTCACCAAATCTTGCTAATGGTATTTGTGACTTCATTTGTTCTTTTAAATCATCTGATAGTTGATTTGTCATATCTGAAACGATAAAACCTGGAGCTACAGCGTTACAAGTTATACCTCTTGATGCTAATTCTCTTGCGAAGGTTCTTGTCATACCTTCTACACCTGATTTAGTAGCAACATAGTTTACTTGACCAGGATTACCTAAAGCACCAACGACACTTGAAAGGTTGATAATACGGCCTGACTTTTGTTTTAACATAGGTCTTGTAACTGCTTGAACACAGTTAAATACGCCTTTTAAATTTGTGTTAATTACGTCATCCCATTCATCTTGTTTCATTCTCATCAATAAATTATCTTTTGTAATACCTGCATTATTTACTAATACATCAATTGTTCCAAATTGATTCGTAGTTTCTTTAATCATAGCTTTTACTTCATCAATTTCACTAACGTTAGCTTGTATAGCAAATGCATCTACACCGAATTCTTTTATTTCAGAAACAACTTGTTCAGCTTTTTCTTTGTTTCCTGCATAGTTTACGACTACGTTATAGCCTTCTTTACCAAGTTCTAGTGCGATTTTTCTACCAATACCTCTAGAAGCACCCGTTACGATTGCTGTTTTTGTCATTATTCATTCCATCCTTTAATATCATCAATAGTTTGAATTGATGTTATTTTAACATCTCGGCTAATTTTTTTGACTAAACCAGATAAAACTTTATTCGGACCTACTTCAATAAAATGATCTACACCTTGATCAATTAAATATTCGATAGATTGACTGAATTCTACTGGTGAAAATAATTGTTTCACCATGTTTTCTTTTATTACTTTATGGTCTGTTTCAGGTTTTGCATAAACATTTTGAACGATTGGATGTTTCGCATCTTTCCATTCAAATTGGTCAATATAATTTTCAAAATCTTCAGCAATTGTTTTCATCATTGAAGAGTGAAATGGCCCTGAAACTTTCAATGGCATAACACGCTTTGCTCCATGTGATTTACCTTCTGAGACTAATTTATCTATTAATTCTGAATGTCCAGATACGACAATTTGACCAGGGCAATTAATATTTGCAGGTTCAATTAATTTATCTTCTGTAGATAATTGCTCACATATAGCTCTTACTTCATCAATATTTAGTCCTAAGACTGCAGCCATAGAACCTACGCCTTGTGGAAAAGCTTCAGACATTAATGTACCACGTTTATGTACAATTTGAACTGCATCTTCAAATTTTAATACACCTTCTGATACTAATGCTGAATATTCCCCTAAACTATGTCCTAAAGCAAAGTCATAATTTAAATTTTCCAACGCGTTCATTAGTGCTGAACTATGTGTTAATAAAGCTGGTTGAGTATATTCTGTTAAACCTAAAATTTCTTCTGGATCTTTAAACATTATTTCAAGCAAATCAAAAGATAATGATTCATTTGCTCTATCTAAAATGGATGTTGAATTAATTTCTTTTTGATATAAATCCTCGGCCATCCCTACTTTTTGAGAGCCTTGACCTGGAAACATAATGGCAACTTTACTCATTTATTTCACCTACTGCTTTCTTCATTTTATCTACTATTTTAGTATCTGCAGCTAGTTTAGCTTGTTTAATCGCATTATAAAAAGCTCGTTCGTTTGATGATCCATGTGCTTTTACGACGATACCATTCAGTCCTAATAGAACGGAACCACCATATTCGGCATAGTCCATTTTATCATTAATTTTTTTAAAATCTTTTTTCAAGGTAAGTGCAGCTAGTTTATTTTTAGTTGATGCAGTCATTGCCTCTTTTAACATTTTAAATATACCAGTTGCTGTACCTTCTATTGTTTTTAATACCAAATTCCCGTTATATCCATCTGACACAACAACATCACATGCATCTAAAAGTAAAGATTTTGACTCAACATTACCAATAAAATTATCAAATTTTTCTTCTTTTAATAATTGATATGTTTTTTTAGTTACAGCATTACCTTTAGATTCTTCAGTACCTATATTTAGTAAGGCAAGTGAAGGATTATCGATTTTTCTAACTTGTTTTGCATATATCTCACCCATTTTTGCATATTGAACTAGGTGTTCAGGTTTAGCATCTGAGTTTGCACCGATATCTAAAAATACAAATCCTTTTCCCGTTACTGTAGGAAATGTAGCTACTAACGCTGGTCTTTCTATACCTTTAATTCTACCTACAATAAATAATCCACTACTCATCAACGCACCCGTATTACCAGCTGATACACACGCTTCTGCTTTTCCTTCTTTAACAGCATTAGCCATCAAAACCATAGATGAATTTTTCTTTTTCTTTATAGATCTTACAGGTTCATCATCCATAGTTATCACTTCATCTGTATGTTGAAAAGTTATACGTTCATGTTGATAGTTATATTGTTTTTCATCTCCATACAATAAAATTTCTAAGTCTGGAAAGTCATGAATTGCTGTTTTTACCGATTCTATTACGATACCTGGTGCTTCGTCTCCGCCCATCATATCTATCGCAATTTTAACCATTATTTTCACCCTCGTTCGAATAATACATTTCAAATTGTCCTTGGAAAACGAGTTCCCCATGAACAGTACTTGTTACTTCAACTTTAGCTATATGTTTAGATTTACTAATAACAGTAGCTTTAGCGATTACTCTATCTTTTAAATTTACTGATTTTTTGAATTGAACATTACTCTTAGTAGTTAATGCTAATTCGTCATTGATTAAAGCTACACATAACGAATTTGCTTGAGCAAATAAATAGTGACCTCTCGCAATTTTATTACGTGTAAACACATGTTCTTCTTTAATATCTAAAATTGATATAGCGGATTTATCCAGCTCAATATCAATAATTTCCCCTATTACATCTTCAATGGGCAATGATTTAATTTCATCATGATTTTGTGTTGCTACGTCTTTAATACGTCGTCTTAATTCAGGAATTCCTAGCTCCATTCTATCCAGTCTAATAGTTTGGATGCTTACTTTAAAATATTCACTTAAAGTTTCGTCAGTTATGAAAGGTTCTGCTTTCAAACGATTTGTTAATTCCTTCTGGCGATCTGCTTTCGATAATTTCATTTCATCCATATCCATTCTATTATGTACTTATAGCTAAAATTAGCACCTGCTATCATGACCTACTTTATTTATACTAACACGGGTATAACAATATACTCAACAAATAATACAATAAAAAAGAGTGAAATTTAATTTTTCACTCTTTTAATATAAATTATGATGATTTTTCCTCTACAGCAGTATATATCATACGCTCTTCAAATAATAAAGTTTCAGGATTATAAGTATCACAAGTAATTAATGTTAATTGGTTAGGTTTACCTTTGTGTTCATTCAAAACTTCAACTTGACTAGGTTTAACATTTTTTATGTTATTGATTTTGTATTTTTTTGTACCTTTAACTGTAATGAGCTCAACGCTATCTCCGACTTTAGCTCTATCTAAATTATTAAATCTAATACCTGCCCCTTCGACACGATGACCAGCTATTGCAACATTTTGCTCATTAAGTTGTTCATTTTCATCAACTAATGACAGACCATTTTTCAAATTCTGTTCCGTTGCTGGACCTTTAAATATAGGCTCAGATATATCTGCAGATGGCACTTTTAAATAGCCAACCATATTATCATTAACTTTGAGTTTATTCGTTTCAGTCTTCGTAATCCACGATTCAATCGGATTCACTTTAACTTTATCATTTTGATTTTCATATGATTCAATCACTTTATCATTAACGCGTTCTGTAAAGTAAGTTCTAATATCATTCCAGAAAAATATTGAAATAGCTGTAATGATTAATAAAATTCCTATAATTTTTAAAACCCACCTCATGTATCTTACCTACTCTCAAATTATGGTAATTCAAATTTATACAATCCATCTATTGATGTCAATCAAAATTTTGTTCTTCCATAGATTCTTGAACAAGCATTCTTAACTTATCATATTGTGGTTTAAAAAATTCACCCGACTGAACTAATTCACTTGCTTCATCTCTAGCGACTTCCAACATTCTATAATCTTCAACAATATTTGCAACTCTAAAGTCTGGCAATCCACTTTGTTTTACACCAAAGAAATCACCCGGACCTCTCATTTCTAAGTCTCTTTCAGATAAGTAAAATCCATCAGTTGATTCAGTCATAATATGCATACGTTCTACTCCACTTTCAGTTTTTGGAGATGCAACTAAAGTACAATAACTTTGGTGATGACTACGACCTACTCTTCCTCGTAATTGATGTAGTGTAGATAAACCAAATCGATCCGCATCATAAATGACCATATATGTTGCATTAGGGACGTTTACACCTACTTCAACAACCGTTGTAGATACTAAAATTGCTATTTCATTATTGCTAAATTTATTCATAATTTCATCTTTATCGTCAGCATGCATTTTCCCATGAACAAGTCCTACTTTTTCAGAACCAAATCTTAACTGCAACTGTTCATATATTGCTACAACATTTTGAACATCAAGTGCTTCACTCTCTTCAATCAATGGACATATAACATACGCTTGACGTCCCTTTACGATTTCACTATTGAGTTTATTTAACACATTATCTATCTCATCATGTTTAGCCCATGATGTTATAATTTCTTTACGACCTTTAGGCATTTGTTTGATTGAAGTAACGTCCATTTCTCCAAATGCTGATATTGATAAAGTTCTAGGTATTGGTGTTGCAGTCATAAACAACACGTTTGTATCAGCACCTTTTTCTCTTAACTTTTTCCTTTGATTCACACCAAAGCGATGTTGTTCGTCAATAATAACTAAACCTATTTCATTAAATGATACATCATCTTGTATTAATGCATGTGTACCCACTAAAATATCAATTTCTCCAGCTTCTAACTGCTCTAAAAGTATTTTTCTTTTTTTACCTTTAACTGAACTTGTTAATAAGGCTACATTTAACTTTCCACCAAACAATTCATCTAAGCTAATTGCATGTTGTTCAGCAAGTATAGCTGTTGGAACCATTAAAGCACTTTGTTTACCAGCATTATACATAGCATATATTGCTATAGCTGCAACAACCGTCTTACCTGATCCTACATCACCTTGTAATAATCGATGCATTTTAATAGGGGCTTTTAAATCTCTAAAAATTTCATTCACGCTATTTTTTTGAGCATCTGTTAGTTCGAAAGGCAATGTTTCAATAAATGATTTCACTTCATTCACGTCATAATTGAGTCCTTCAATTTTATTAGATTCTTTCTCCAATTTACTTAACCACTTCATTTTGAGCTGAAATAGAAATAACTCATTAAATGAAAATGTACGACGAGCTAATTTTAAATGCTCAAACTGTACAGGTTTATGTAATATAGGTATGACATCTTTTAATGACATTAATTTATATTTTGTCATTAATTCTGGAGATAACCATTCGTCTATATCAACTAGACTTAATGCTTGCTCTATATATTTATTAAGTTGCTTTTGTTTAAGCCCCTCTTTCGATCTATATATAGGGGTTAATGCATTGCCACCATCTTCTTTTTCCGCCATAACTTTTTGACCTGTTATAACTTGTTTCTTTTGTTCCCATTTGCCCTTCACCGTTACCGTTTCACCCATTATGAGTCTTTTTTTCAAATATGGTTGATTAAAGAATGTTACTTTTACAGCTATATTATCTATCATCATATGGCATGTTAATTTTGATTTATTTCTACCAAAAAATGCAACAGTTGGACTAGAATATACTTCTCCTATAACTGTTACAACATCACCATCATTAGCTTCATTTAAATTGATGACTGATTCATCTTCATAACGAGTTGGTAAATACAGTACAAGGTCTTCTAAAGTATAAATATTTAATTCATTTAACAGCTGAAGACTTTTCGGTCCAACACCTTTAAGTTCTTGCAGTGTATGGTCTGTATATATCAGATGTTGCTTTCTCATTTTTATCACCTATATTAATTAATACTCTAATTATAGAACAAATATTTATGATTAACCAATCGAATTCATTTTACAAACAATTGTGTAGAACAATTAACCTTATATATAAACAAAAAAGAGACTGTGACAATAAAGTTTTGTCATAGCCTCTAAATATCCATTCTAGTTACCAAATATTTCTTGTTTTAATCTTTCACCTGTCGGCGTACCTGCCAAACCACCACGTCCTGTTTCACGTAGAGCTGATGGCATTGTTTGCCCAATTTTATACATAGCTTCTATTACTTCATCAGTAGGTATTCTTGATTTCACACCTGCTAATGCCATATCAGCTGAAATAACTGCATTTGATGCACCTGCTGCATTTCTTTTAACACAAGGAACTTCTACTAATCCTGCAACTGGGTCACAAACAAGTCCGAGCATATTTTTTAAACTAATTGCAAATGCTTCTGCAGATTGTTGAGGTGTACCTCCAGCCATTTCCACTGTTGCAGCTGCACTCATTGCAGCTGCAGAACCAACTTCTGCTTGACATCCACCTGCTGCGCCAGAAATAGATGCATTATTTGCAACGACAAAACCAAAAGCACCTGTTGTAAATAAGAAATGAATCATATCTTCTCTAGTTGGATTCAATCTTTTTTTAAGTGCAAACAACACACCAGGAGCGACGCCTGCCGAACCTGCTGTAGGTGTTGCACAAATTTTACCCATTGCTGCATTAACTTCATTTGTAGCTACTGCTTTGCTAACAGCATCAATCATTAAATCACCTGAAAGTGACTGACCACTTTCTAAATATTTTTGTAATAATACAGCATCCATGCCTGTTAATCCAGTTGTAGATGATACACCATTAATCCCACGTTCTATCGCTTTTTCCATTGTATCTAAATTGCGTTCCATATTTTGATATATTTCTTCTTTGGAGAGCTTCGAAACACGCATTTCCTGTTCAATCATGACTTCGTATATTTTTTTATTTTCTCGTTCACAAATTTCTATAAGTTCTTTCACACTTTGGAACATGATAACCCTCCTTCTATTATTCCCCCATTAATGACACTGTTTGTACACCATCGATATCTTTTATTTTCCCTAATACATCTTCTGGGATATCATCGTCTAGTTCACAAGTCATTAAAGCAAGTTCACCTTTTTCTTTACGGGCAACTTGCATACTTCCAACATTAATTTGATGATCACCAAATACATTTGTAACTTTTCCAATCGTACCAAACGTATCATTATGGAATACTAATAATGCTGGATAATTCCCACTGATCGCGATTTGGAAACCATTTATTGCAACGATTTCCACTTTACCGCCACCAATAGAAATACCTTCAACTGAAATTTCCATTTCTTTATTTCTCATACTTATTATTGCAGTATTAGGATGCGATCTTTCCTCGAACATTTCGATAAAGTTAACATCTATTCCTTGTTGTTCAGCTTCTTCTAAGCTCGTTTTAATTCTGTCGTCATCAGTATCATAACCTAAAACACCTCCAACAAGTGCAACATCTGTTCCATGACCTTTATATGTTTCCATAAAAGACCCGTACAAATATATATCTATATGATCTGGTTTCCCATCAAATAACCCTCTAGCTATCAAACCAATTCTAACTGCTCCTGCAGTATGTGATGAAGATGGTCCAACCATGACAGGACCTATAATGTCAAAGACACTTCTATATTTCATCAATAATCACTCGCTTCTCTTTTAATTTCACCTTATCATTATAACAATTTTAATACATTTTGTAAGCGTTTTAGAATATAAAAAACAACAATGCTTTTTGTTTAACATTGTTGTTTTTTTATTTAACAAAATTATTCTACTGAGAATAAGAATGAATAGATCGGTTGATCACCTTGATGTACTTCTACTTCAACGTCTTCATAGTTTTCTTCAATGTATGATTCTAATTGAGCAACTTCGTCATCAGAAGCATCTTCACCTTTTATAATTGTAAGGATTTCACTATCTTCATCAATCATTTCATCGATTAATTTCTTACTAACTGAAAGATGATCAGCATCACTTACTTTAATACTGCTTTCATGTATTCCCATGTATTCGCCTTTTTTAATAGTTATACCATCAATATTTGTATCTCTAACAGCATAAGTTACAGATCCAGATTTAACAAAACTCATCGCTTCTTCCATTTGAGCTTTGTTTTCTTCAATTGATTGTTCTAAATTAAGGTTTAACATCGCTGAAAGTCCTTGAGAAACTGTTTTTGAAGTCACAACAGCTACTGGAATATCAACTAAATGTCCTACTTGCTCAGCTGCCATTATAATATTTTTATTATTTGGTAATATGATTGCATTTTTACAACCAGATTGTTTAACAACTTTTACGATATCTTCTGTTGAAGGATTCATTGTTTGGCCACCACTTATTACATGTGTAGCACCAAGTGATTTGAATAACTTAGTTATACCTTCGCCCATAGAAATCGTAATAATAGCTGTGTCTACAGCTTCTTGTTGCTGTTCTTGCTTAATTTTCTTATCTGCACTTTTTCTAAGTACTTCTCTATGTTGTTCACGCATATTTTCGATTTTAATTTTGATAAGTTCTCCGTACTGGCTGCCATATGTAAGCACTTCTCCCGGAGTTTCTGAATGCACATGAATTTTAACGATTTCATCATCTGAAATCACTAATAAAGAATCACCAAATTGACTCATATCTTCTCTAAATTGGTCTTCATTGAAAGGTTTTTTATCTTTTCCAAAGCGAACCATAATTTCAGTACAATAACCAAATACGATGTCTTCTGTATTCATAACACCACCAAAATCGTGGTCATCATTTATAAATTCATCAGTATTAACTTTTTCTTTATTAGGTTCAATTTTTTCACCTTTTAAAGTTGCTAAGAAGCCTTCGTATACAAACATCAAGCCTTGTCCACCACTATCAACTACACCGACTTCTTTAAGTACAGGCAATTGATTGGGTGTATTTTCTAACGCTTTTTGTCCTTGTTCAATTACAGCTTCCATAATTGTAATGATATCATCTGTCGTTTCTGAAGAATTCATAGCTGCTTCACCTGCAACTCTCGCTACAGTTAAAATAGTTCCTTCTACTGGCTTCATAACAGCCTTATAAGCAGTGTTAACACCAGACTGGAAAGCTTTAGCAAATTGTTTAGCGTCAATTTCACTTTCATTCTCAATTGATTTTGAGAATCCTCTAAATAATTGAGATAAGATAACACCTGAGTTACCTCTTGCTCCCATTAATAAACCTTTTGAAAATACTTTACCCACTTCACCGATATGTGCGCTATCTTGAGATTTCACCTCAGCAGCACCAGATGACATAGATAAATTCATATTTGTACCTGTATCTCCATCTGGAACTGGAAATACGTTTAAAGAATCTACAAAGTCTGCATTGTTTGATAAACTGTCTGATCCTTGAACGATCATGTCAGCAAACAATTTGCCGTCAATCTTTTTCATACTCTAATTGCCTCCCTATGCTTCCTCATCATCATTAATAACTCTAACACCTTGGATATATATGTTTACTGCGTTGACTTTTAAATTTAATGATTGTTCTAAAGTATATTTAACAGCAGATTGGACATTGTTTGCTATTTCTGAGATTTTCGTACCATAACTCACAATTATATACATATCTACATCAAGTACACCTTCATTTTGAGATACAATAACACCTTTGGCATAATTGTCACGTCCTAGAATTTCAGCAATTCCATCTCTTACTTGGTGTTTACTTGCCATTCCTACGATACCATAACATTCTACTGCAGCTCCGCCAGCAAGTGTTGCGATAACATCATTTGAAATATCGATACTTCCATACTCATTTGTAATTTCTAAAGTCATGATTACGTCCCTCCTACACATCTAAGTTATAAATAACTATCTTTACTTTTATATGTTCTGTTTAATTATACTTAATAACATACTCAAATCGCAAGAATTCATAATTTTATTCACGTTATTTTATACAACGTTTTCACAAGATATCATTATAACAAATAAATCGAACTTTAAAACACTTTTTCCGAAATTTGTTATTATTTTTTCTGTTTTTTGTAAAAAATCCGTTGAATAAATTATACCTGCGTGTTATATTATTAAAGTGTGTAAACGTAAATAAATGTGTATTTATATTTCATTAAAGGAGGATATTTATGGCTAAAGAATGTTTCGTAACAGGTCGTAAAGCTAGAACGGGTAATAATCGTTCTCACGCATTAAATGCTAACAAACGTCGTTGGAACGCTAACTTACAAAAAGTTAGAATTTTAGTTGACGGTAAACCTAAACGTGTATGGGTTTCTGCTCGTGCTCTTAAATCAGGTAAAGTTACACGCGTTTAATGAATATAAGTCACATATAGTAAAGAGAACCTTTGTGTGGAAGGTTCTCTTTTTTTATTTATCTTTACTTTGAATCACTAATATATTTCCAAGCTCAACTGTTACTTTAGGCTGTTCAAACCCTTCTTTAAACTCATTACTAATAGTCAAAGTCGAACCTTGTTCTAAAGTTGTATATGGTAATTCATATTTAAATTGTTCTAATTTCACACGAATATTTGATGTTAAAGGTACAAAAGAGATATACTTCATACCCTCATTTTGTGAAATTCTATGATTCCCCGGTTTCAAAACATTAATTATATTTTGATGATCAATTAGAGATATTTTAATATCATCTGCTAAAAATTCTGGTTTAGTTAATATTTGAATTGCACCCATAAAGTGATCTAAGCGACCACCAGTTGCTCCATATATCTTAATTTCAGAGTAACCTAATTCGACTGCAAGATTAACTGCTAATGCTAAATCTGTATCATCTTTTTCCTTTTTTACTGGGTCAATTTCAATTTGTTCTTTTATTTGATTTAACTCTTTCTCTGTGACTGAGTCAAAATCACCAACTGCTGCTATAGGTTTTATTTGATGATTTAATAATTCTAAAGTACCTCTATCTACACCTATCCAGTCAGATTGTTGTTCTAGAAAAACACTTTCATCTACATTACGTAAACTACATAATAAATTCACTTTCAAAATTATTCACCCTTTAATTTACGAACTGGTTCTTTATAGTCTTCATGTTTGAAATAATAAGATCCTGCAACTAAAATATCTGCTCCTTGATCTTTACATAATTTTCCTGTTTGATCGTTTATGCCACCATCTACTTCTATTTCATAGTTTAAATTATTATCTTTTCTATATTGATTTAACCAAGTTATTTTATCTAATGTACTTTCAATAAATCCTTGTCCACCAAAACCAGGGTTTACCGTCATGATAAGTACGAAGTCTACATCAACTAGTATTTGAGATAATAGTACTACAGGTGTACCAGGGTTAATAACAACACCTGCTAATTTATTATGTGACTTAATTTGTTGAATTGCTCTATGAATATGGTTTGTTGCTTCATAATGTACAGATACCATATCACTTCCTGCTTCACAAAATAAATCGATCATTTGTTCTGGATTTTCAATCATTAAATGTGTATCAATTGTCATATCTGTTACTTTTCTCAATGATTCTAAGATTGGTAATCCAATAGAAATATTTGGTACGAATTGACCGTCCATTACATCAAAATGAAGTATCTCTGCTCCAGATTCTTTAACGCTCGTTACTTCTTCTTTCAATATTGCAAAATCACATGCTAAAAGTGAAGGTGCTATTTTAACCATTAATATCTTACCTTTCTATTTTGAATTTCTTCAAACAATGTTAAATAGTGCTTATATCTTAATTTATAAAATTCTTTTTCTTCGATAAGTTCTTTTACTGCACACTTTGGTTCGTTAATATGTGTACAATTTCTAAATTTACATTCTGACTTGATCGCTTCAAATTCTGGAAACAGGTCAGCCAACTCTTCTTTTTCTATATGAGAGAAATCTAAAGCACTAAAGCCAGGTGTATCCGCTAAGTAACCATCTTCCATTTCATACAATTCTACATGTCTTGTCGTATGTTTACCTCTATTAAGTGCTTTTGATATTTTATTTGTTTCCAAGTTTAAATCTTTAAATAGACGATTCATAATTGTTGATTTACCGACACCTGATTGTCCACTTAATACAATTATACCTTTGATTAACGGTTTAATAGATTGTGTTAAATCATCGTCTTCACCAACAAATAGTGTTTCATAGCCGACTTCTTCATAATTTTTTAATATTTCTTCTATTTTACTAATTTCAACTTTATTTGCTAAATCTTTTTTAGTGACGCATATTATAGGGGTAATATGATATGAATGTACCACTACTAAAAATCTATCTAACAATTGTTGACTAAATTCAGGTTCAATCGCACTAATCACTACAATGACTCTGTCTATATTAGAAACAGGTGGTCTTAATAAAATATTTTCTCTTGTATGGATATGATGAATATAACCACCAGTCTTATTTTCAACTTGAAAATCTACTATATCTCCTACTACTGGAGACATTTTCTTCTTTCGAAATAAACCTCTAGCTTTTGTAATATATACGCCATCACTAGTTTGAACTGAATAATCGCCACTAATTGATTTTATTATACGACCAGTTTTCAATATAACACCTGCCTCACTTTATTTTTATTATACCAAATGAGGATAACTTTATAGTCATCACACATTATTTTTGAACAAAATTGTAACTTTAGTACCTTTATCAACTTCACTATTAAAGAAAATATGAGCATCATGATGTTCAACAATTGAATCAACAATCGATAAACCTAGACCATTACTATCAACATGCACATTATGTGATTGATCACCTTTATAAAATCTATCTTTAATCTGACTTAATTGTTCTTGTGACATTCCATAACCTTCATCAATGATTGCTACAGTTATAAAGCCATCTTGTTGAAATACTTTAATTTGAATCATGCTATATTCTGGAGAATATTTAATCGCATTATTTAAAATATTATAAAATGCTTGGTATAACAATTTATTATTACCTTGAATTACTATTTCTTTCATATCAAAAATTATAGATACTTCTTTCTCGTCTAATAAATAATTTAAATTTCTGACGACTTCTTTCATTACTTTATTTAATTCAACAGTCTCATTAAATGAAAGGTGTTCGCTATTATCTAATTCAGATAATAATAATAGTTGTTTCGTCAAATTACTTAAGCGATATGCTCTACCGTATATATCCTCTATGATTTGTACTCTTTTACTTTCAACTTCTTCGTATTCTAGTTCTCTTAACAAACTTAGAATAGATTGTAATGGGGATTTTATTTCGTGAGATACGTTTTGTACAAAAGATTGGCGCATTGTTTCAAGTTGTTTTAACTCGTCTCTCATTTCAATAAATCTATATTGTAGAATTCCGATTTCATCGTCTCTTGTTACTTTAATTTGCACATCAAAATCACCTTTACCTAATGACTCTGTCGTCTTCATTAATCTTCTGATTGGCGTAGCAAGTGAGTGACTTGAAAACATCACTAACACTAATGAAATAATGACCAATAGCACAAGTAAAATCGCTAAAAATATTCTAAATTCACCTAGCATTAAGCCGACACTTGGTCTTAAAAACAGAGCATATTCCGCTCCTTGATGCTCTAATTTCACACCAACAGTATTTCGTGTTTCATTGTCAAAGAACCCTGTTATAAAAATATTAAATGGGCGTTCTTTTATTCCATGATACGTGTTACTACTCAATACTTGTTTAACAGCTTTCTCATTTAAATTATATTTTCTAAAATGATCACCATAATATGTTGCTTCCATCTTATCATCGTATAAAATAGCTTGATAATGCAGTTCACTTAAATGTTGTAAATATGCATTCAAATCCAATTCATTATCTTTATCAATATACTTTTGAACTTGTTTTAAAGTTTTTGTAACTTTATAGTCATTCTTTTCTTTTAAATCTATGTGATAGTATATATTTGTCAGAATAAACCCTAAAATTGAACTGACTGCCATAACTACGATTGTATAAATTGTAATGCGCTGTGCTAATGATTTAAACTTCATCTTCAAGCACCGCCTTGTAACCAACGCCTCTCACTGTTTTTATCAAGACATCGCTCTCCAACTTTTCTAGTCTTTTTCTTAATCGCTTTATATGGACATCAAGTGTTCGTTCATCACCTTCAAAATCTATGCCCCATACGACCTCAATAATTTTATCTCTTTGCAATACTTTATCTTTATTTCTCATTAAATAATCCAAAAGTGCAAATTCTTTTTTAGGTAGCAGCATTGATTTCTGGTTAATTGTTATTTCCATATCAACAGAATTCACAAGCGTGTTTCCTATTTTTAATTCACTTGAAGAATTAATTTTAAACCTTCTTAAAACAGCCTTAATTCTAAAGAGAAGCTCTTTCATTTCAAATGGCTTAGTGACATAATCATCTGTTCCGGCTAAGAAAGCATTTTCTTTATCACTCAGTTCATCTCTAGCAGTTAACATGATAACTGGAATATCAAAACTTTCTTTAAGCGTTTGGCATAATTCAAAACCATTCATACCTGGCATCATAATATCTACAACAGCTAAGTCTATATATTTATGTTCAACAACTTCCAATGCTTCTTCTCCGCTGAGGCTAGTTACAACATTTATATTTTCACGTTCTATTTCTCTTTTCAAATCATTTAATATAAATCGATCATCATCGACTACTAAACAAGTTACCATGTTATCACCTCTTTCCTATAATGATACCAAATATGTTGTGTATTTATTACAAAAAACTCAAATATATAACGCTTCACTTAAAAAAAGACTACCAACAAATTATATTTTTTGTTGGTAGCCAATTACATTTAACTATTTGAAATAGCGTAAAGTTATTAAACAGATTCTACGTTACGGTTAACTAACGCATTTACATTTTCAATAATTGTTCCACTTACAACTCGACCAGGTAATTTGTTTAATTTCACAGATAAATCTTGGTCTTGTTTCATATCATATGAAATATTTCTTGCGAAGTATTTCATTGATTCTTCCATAATGATGATTGTCATCCATTCACCAGCACAACGGTGATTTGTATTATAATCTCCGCCACCTTGTGGAATTAAATCAAACGGACTACCATCCCAATCACTGAAACGGTTAGGATAGAATCTTTCAGGATTTTCCCATAAACCTTCTTTATGCAATGTTCCGTAAATATCCATTATTAAGAAAGTATCTTTTTCAATAGTATATCCATCAAATTCAATATCAACTGCCGCTTTACCAGGTAAGAATGGCACGAAAGGATAGAATCTTCTTACTTCTTGCACAAATTTATAAGCATAGTCATCTTCGTTATTGAAGACTTTTTCAGCTTCTCCTGGATAGTCATGTAACGCTTTAACACCAAAGCTAACGAAACGGTTAATCGCTACTAGAGGACGTACTACGTTCATTAAATCAATAGCACATAATCTAGAATCCATTAAG
This sequence comes from Mammaliicoccus sp. K-M42, assembly GCF_022386375.1. Classification (NCBI taxonomy): domain Bacteria; kingdom Bacillati; phylum Bacillota; class Bacilli; order Caryophanales; family Staphylococcaceae; genus Mammaliicoccus; species Mammaliicoccus sp. K-M42. The sequence continues at coordinate 260,891 of NZ_JAJNIS010000002.1, forward strand.
TTACCTTCGAAATCTTCCCAATGACTAAATTCATGTAAAGCTGTACCTTGTGGAGGCGTTAATTTGCCTTCACGTACCGCAATAATTTGATTTTCAAGGAAAGTTTCAACTCTAGCTCTAGCTTGTTTAGCTTCTTTATAACCTTTAAATGCTGTACCGATATTTTTAAATGAATCTATCATTGTATCCATATCTTTCGCGCAGCTTTCAATTTCTTCTGGAGAAGCAATGATACCAGCCCATCTAAATCCTACTTTAGTTAATAAGACTATAGATTCTTTATAAACATTTACTTCATCCATTCTTTCCATACGTTCAGTATTCATAAACCAAGTACTACGTGTAAGTTCTCTTAAGTAGTCTAAGTTCTCTTCAGTCATTAAAGACATAAATAGAGCTTTACGGTCTATATGTTTTTTACCACCAGTAGTATGTATAGCACCTTTACCGAATAAAGTATTTACAACACGTTTAGGTAATGTTCCTTGTCTTTCAATTAACTCATTGTTATAAAAAAGCTCTGCAGCTTCTTTACCGCTAATTACTACTGTTCTTCTTCCGCCTAAAGCTCTTAATTCGAAAATATTAGAATCAAATTTTTCAAGTCTACTAGGCACATAATTATATCCTTCTTTTAAAACTTTAAATGTACTATCAAGCCCTCGATCTTTTGGTATTTGCTTACCCATAAAATCATTGCCCCCTAAAAATTATTGTAAATTTCATATACTTACATATTATTTCATTTTCTTGGAAAATAATCAATCAACTACTATTATCAATTGAAAATTTTATATCTTTATCTACAATTGCGTGTCTTTTTGACCATTCGATTAATATTTCCGGGTATATAACTTCATCTTTTATTTCATTGTTCACATTCTCGACAGGAAACGTTAATACAAATCTTTGGTCTATAACTTCATCTACTAAATTAAAAAATTTCAAATTACCTTTAGTTGGTCGTCCTACAAGATTAACAATTCCCGAATTTGATACTTTATAAACTAACCATTCAGCTGCATTTTCAGTATCTTTATCAATTAAAATCGTTATTTTTTCAAAACGACTTAAACCAATAAAGTCGATTTTATTGTCATCAAAATATTCCCAGTTACCTGAAGGTTGATCCATTAAATTTTGATAAAATGCTTGTTCATTCATTTCTTCGCATTGTTTAAAAATTCGTTCTATTTTTTGTTTATATAACGATTTATGTCGTTCACGGTCAATCACTATATGTGTGTCACTAGTTAATATTGTTTCTTGATTGCCAATTTCATAAAAATATGGAATAAGAAATTCTGCAATACTTAATTTATCAAAAGTTGCTTTCCTAAAATCAAATATTATATCCTTTGATGACTGTTTAATTTTGGATAATTGATATAAAGCTTCCACAGTTTGTTCAAACGTAATATTACCAACAAACTCTGCAATAGGTGTATTTTCTTTAATATACACATTGATCGAAGCCTCATCATTTAATTGATACTTTTTCAATTCAAAATGATAATACTGATTGCTTCTCTTTACATCCACTTCACTTTGAAACGTCAAAATATGTTCCCATTCTTCACGATGATAAGGTTCATCGCCTAACAAACGTTTATATCGCTTCCTACAAAATTCTATAGGATCTCCAGATAATGTTACAATTTCATCGCCTAATACAAAGCGAATATCATTTATAACTTCTGTTACTACAAGCGAATCTTTAGTTGCTCTAACTTTAATGCCAACTTGTTTTTCAGGTTCTTTTAAAGATTTTATATTCGTATTAAATAGACCAATATCAAAGAAATAATTATTCATTACTTCTATAAATACTTGGTCCGTTAATTGTGGTGAAGTAACGATATTTTTATATTCGTCATAGATATTATACTTCTCATCAATATTTTGAATAGCATGTTCAACCTGTTTGTGCATATATTCATACAAAGATACATATGGAAGCATATTTTCACCTCGGATTCATTTTCTAAATTTTACTAATAACCGCTTATTAAATCAATTAAAAATATAAAAAATTATAAAAAAAGCTACTTCCACAACTAACATGTCTAAAAAGGATGATATCAAGACATTGGCAAGTTATGAAAATAGCTATATTATTAATTAAAAATCATCGTAATCGATTGTATTGCTTTCTATTTCTTTACCGTCTACTTCTACACGATATTCAGCTGATTCACCTTTAGGAATCGTGAAATCAATACTTTTCGTTGTATCTTTCTTAATAGTAAATGAATCAGATACTTCTTTTATATCATTAGTTTTATCTTTTACAAAAATTTCTACTTTTTGACCTTTATTCTTATCTGATCCTGTAAAAGGTATATAAACAGATTGAGTATAAGTCTTGTCTCTAAGACTGTCTTTATCATCAGATTTGTCATCTTGCTTATCATCAGATTTGTCTTTGTTAGAGTCTTTGCCTTTTGACACATCAAGATATATCGTGGATTCAACAGGTAGTTGACCATTTTTAAATGACTGCTTAACTACAGTATCTTTTGATTCTTCACTGTCAACCTCATTAGTTTCAACTTTAAATCCTAATGATTCTAGTTCAGAAGTTGCTGTCGCAACCTCTTCACCAGTATAGTCTTTAACATATTCTTGTTGTACACCTATTGATTTTGTTAATATAATCATCGTGTCTTTAGGCACTACTTTACTACCTGGTTCAACATTTTGGTTAATAATTGTACCATTTTCAGCTTTGTCATATTCTTCTTTTATTCGAACAGATTCAAAGCCTTGCTTCTCTAATTGCTTTTTAGTATTATCAGCTGATTTACCGACGTAATCCTCTATTGTAAATGTCTTAACACCTTTTGAAATAACTAAATCAACTTTAGACATTTCTTTTACTTTCGTACCTACTTTAGGTGTAACTTTCATAACTTCGCCTTCTTTGAAGTTATTACTATAGTCTTCAGTGATTTTTCCTTTACGCAATCCTTTTTCATTTAATAAAGCAGTTGCCTCACCTCTAGATTTGCCTAGTAAGTTTGGTACGTCTTCATATTTAGGTGCCGTTAAAGCAAATCCTATTGCTCCAACTAGCATACATAATAAAAGAATTGGTACAAAGACAATTAACCATTTATTTCTTTTATGTTTAGGTTTTTCATTTTCTTGATTTACACTGTTTGAAGTACTGTGACCTGTATCTGCAACTGGAACTGTCTTGGTTTGGTCTCCATTGTCATCAGTTTTTACGACAGGTATTGTCTTTGTTTCAGAACTCGATTCGTATCTTGGTGTTTCATCTTTACGCTCTTCATCTAAAGCCGTTAATAAATCATTATACATTTCATTAGTATCACGATACCTTAAAGCTTTTTCTTTTTGTGTTGCTTTCATTATAACGTTTTCTAAACTTTGAGGTACTGATGGTCGTTCATTTCGAACAAAAGGCAGTTCTTCTTGAATATGTTTAATTGCAACACTTACAGGTGTTTCTCCATTAAATGGCGGATGTCCTGTTAACAATTCAAATAATACGATACCAATTGAATATATATCAGATGATTCATCAGTAGATTGACCTTTAGCTTGTTCAGGAGATAAATATTGAACTGATCCCATTACATGATTCGTTTCAGTCAATGCAGTTTCACTTAAAGCTCTAGCTATACCGAAATCTAATATTTTTAAAGTACCCTTTTTAGTCATTAAAATATTTTGTGGTTTTATATCTCTATGAATAATTCGATGATGATGTGCATGTGCAATGCCTTTTAATATTTGAAGCGTCATTTCTACCGCTTCTTCTGCAGATAACTTACCTTCTTTACATAAATACTCCTTTAATGTAGGACCATCTATATATTCCATAACTAAGTAATAACAATTATCATCTTCTTCAACGTCCAACACATTCACAATATTATTATGACTCAAAATAGTTGTGTTCTGAACTTCTCTTTCAAAACGTTCAACTGCTTTTTCTTTTTCATATGGCGGTATGTTGATGACTTTAACCGCTACATCACGGTTTAAGATGTTATCTTTTGCTAAATAAACATTACTCATGCCACCGCCACCTAGATATTTCACAAATTCATAGCGACCGGCGATTATGCGACCTATCATATTTTCCCACCTTCAAATGGGTATAATACTAAAGAAATATTATCTTTACCTTCAGCTTCAATGGTTTCTTCTATAAGTGTTTCACCTATATCTTCCGTTGAACCTTTATGAGTCATAATAATTTGTTGTACATCATCTTCACGTAAATAATCAGTTAAACCATCAGAATTTAATAAAAGATAGTCATAATATTTAGTGTTATAGTAAAAAACATCTGGCTTAACTCGTTTATCTGTACCCATTACTTTCGTTATTATATTTCTTTGAGGATGTGTAAAAGCCTCTTCTTTAGATATTTCTCCAATCGTAACAAGATGATTAACAAATGTATGATCATTTGTTAATTGCATCATTTCACGACTGTTAATCAGGTAAGCACGTGAATCACCTATATTAGCAACAACGATATCTTTTTCATATACAATTATACAAACACAAGTTGTACCCATGCCTCTAAATTCTTCGTTGTTCATAGACTCGTTATATAATTGTCTATTAATATCTGCAAGATTGGATTTCAACCAATCTTCAGCATGGTCATATTCAATATAATTTTCTTCTTCGAATCTATCCTTTAGTGAATCATTCACAAATTGACTTGCAACTTCACCTGCAGCATGTCCACCCATTCCATCACAAATCACTAATAGGACTTGCCCAGTTTGGTTCGTGTAGATACCACCTGCATCTTCATTTTGTTCTCGAAATTGACCGACATCTGTAAAAAAACGTGCTTCCATGATTTCTTACCTCGTTTCTTCTTTTCGCTCTTTTGCTCTTAGTTGACCACATGCAGCATCGATATCTGCACCTTGATTACGTCTAATTGTAGCATTTATGCCATTTCTTTTTAATTCTTTTTCAAATTTAAAGATATCTTCTTTTGAAGTCTTAACATAATCACGTTCAGGTACATGATTTACTGGAATTAAGTTAACATGACAATTTAAATTTTTGATTAATTTTGCTAAAGCTTTTGCATGATGTACTTGGTCATTTACGCCACCAAATAAGCCATATTCAAAAGTGATTCTTCTGTTTGTTTTACTAACATAATATTCTATAGCTTCCATTAATTTATCTAAATCATAAGCTCTGTTTATTGGCATTAATCTTGAACGTGTTTCATTATCTGCAGCGTGTAAACTTACCGCAAAATTAATTTGAAGAGATTCATCTGCGAAATCATAAATTTTAGGAATGATACCTGATGTAGATACTGTAATATGACGTGCACCGATATTCAAGCCTTTATCATGATTAATAATTTTTAAGAAGCCCATCATTTCATCATAATTTTCAAATGGTTCACCAATTCCCATAATTACAACTTGGCTTACACGTTCATCTGATTCATCTAAAGCTTTTTGAACTGTTAATACTTGAGCCACAATTTCTCCTGCTTCAAGATTACGTTTTAACCCACCTATAGAAGATGCACAGAATGTACAACCTATTCTACAGCCTACTTGTGTTGTTACACATACTGAGTTTCCGTATTCATGTCTCATTAAAACTGTTTCAATAGTATATCCATCTTGTAATTCAAATAGGAATTTAATTGTACCGTCTTTACTTTCTTGTTTAACAGCTACTTCTAACGTTGTAATTTCAAATGATTGAACTAATTTTTCTCTTAATTCTATTGATAAATTAGTCATTTCACTAAAAGCATCTACTCTTTTAACGTATAACCAATCAAAGATTTGTTTAGCTCTAAACTTCGGTTCTGATTGATCAATCAACCAATCTTCTAATTCTCCTAACTGTAAAGAGTATATTGAAGGTCTTTCGAAGTTTGGCATAAATTTATTGCGCTTTTTCTGTATCGCTGGCATATTATCTTTCCTTTCTCTTAATTTTAGTAATAAAGAATCCGTCTGAATTATAATCTTGCGGTAATAACTGTAATGTTTTTGTTTCTTGATTGGTTCTTGGATCATTAAATAGAGCAAACTCAAACTCTGGATTTGCTTTTAAAAATGAATAAACAACATTTTCATTTTCCATTTGTTCAATCGTACAAGTTGAGTATACAAGCTCTCCACCAGGTGCTAGAGATTTACTTGCATTTTCCAATATTTCTAATTGTAAATGCCATAATGATTCTACATCTTTAGCAGTTTTATCATATTTAATTTCTGGCTTTCTTCTCATAACACCGAATCCACTACAAGGAGCATCAACTAGTACATAATCATATGTCTTATCAAATGGTTTAGTTGCATCATGAACATCTGTTGTAACATTTTCTAATCTTAATTTTTTGACATTAAAATCAATTAAATCTATTTTATGGGGATGAATATCATATGCATCAACTTGGCCAGTTTGGTTCATCATTTCTGCAATATGACAAGTCTTTCCGCCAGGTGCACTACATGTATCTAATACAGTACTGTTTTCTTTTGGATTTAAAATTTCTGCTACGAACATTGAACTCTTATCTTGAACAGATAACAACCCATCTTTAAATAATCGATCATTGACGATTGGTTCACCTTTAATGTGTAAACATCTTTCGATATCTTTATCTATTTCGACAGTATAACCATTACTTTGTAATCTTTCAACTGCATCTTCAACCGATATTCTTGTCGTATTGACTCTGACAGTAGTGTTTGGAGGCGTTAAACTTAATAAACACATTTCTCTTGTCTTCTCATAACCAAAATGTGTAATCCAATGTTTAGTTAACCAAAGTGGTACGCTTCCTTCAATAGATAATCGTTTATCATCATGTTTAATTTCATCTAAAGTTCTTAGCGGAGATGACATAAAGTTTCTAAGAATTGCATTAATAGCTTTACTATTATGCAAATCACCTCGTACTTTTGCAATATTAACTGCCTCGTTAATTATTGCATGGTCAGGTACTTTATCCAAATACACAAACTGATATGCGCTCATTGTTAATAAACGTTTCATCCAACCTTTTAACTTGGTTTGAATAAATGGCTCTATTAAGTATTCTAAAGTAAGCTTTCTTTGTAGTGTTCCGTATACTAGTTCAGTTAGTAGTCCTACATCTTTTTTAGAAATTGCTTCATTTTTTATTGCTTCATTAAGTTGTAGATTACTGTATGCTTCTCCAGTTAATACATCGTCTAGAATCGTTAATGCAACATATCTTACATTGTTTTTCATCATATTAGTTTAGTCCCATCAATTTTTGATTGTAATCCGCTCAAGTAATCACGTGTTTTAACGCGTTTTTTACCCGCTAATTGTATTTCTGTTAAAGCCACACCATTGTCAGATCCAGTTGCAACAATTATAGAGTCTTTTGTCGTTTCTGCAATTTCACCAGGTTCACCTTTAACATTTTCAACAATTTCACTTCTCCAAAGTTTTAAATTCTTATCGTTCATCGTCGTGTAAGCAACTGGCCATGGAGATAGTCCTCTTATATGATTGTGAATTGATTGAGCATCTTGTGACCAATCAATTCTTTCATCTTCTCTTGAAATATTAGAAGCAAAGCTTACTAAAGATTCATCTTGAGGTGTACTTTCGTTCGTTCCATTAAAAATAGTAGGTAAAGTTCGTTTCAATAACTCTGTACCAAGTACTGCTAGTTGATCATGAACATCCCCTACTGTATCGTTCTCTTTAATGATTATCTTATCTTGACTAATGATATTACCTGCATCTAGCTTTTCAGCCATATACATAATTGTGACACCCGTTTTCTTTTCACCATTCATCACTGCATAATGTATTGGTGCTCCACCTCTATATTTAGGCAATAGAGAAGCATGTACATTAACTGCTTTATATTTCGGTGCATCAAGTAATGATTTTGGTAACAATTGCCCGAAAGCAGCAGTCACAATTAAATCAGGCTTTAAATTTATAATTTCTTCTAATTCAGAAGAATGATTTAATTTTTCAGGTTGATAAACAGGAATATTATGTTTGATTGCTACTTCTTTTACTGGAGGTGGCGTTAGTACTTTCTTACGACCTACAGGACGATCTGGCTGAGTAACAACAGCAATGACTTCATTATCTTCAATAAGCATTTCTAAAATACCTGTAGAAAAATCTGGCGTACCCATGAATACGATTTTACTCATCCTTATACATCTCCTCTAGTTCTTCTTCACTAACTTCTCTCGTCATTTTATCAGTAAACAACTCACCATATAAATGATCGACCTCATGTAAAATAATTCTAGCAACATCATCGTATGCCGTTAATTCAACACTATTTCCATTCAAGTCATTACTATTAACAACAATCATTTTACTTCTATTAACTTCCCCAAAAACACCCGGAACACTCAAGCAACCTTCTACATCTGCTTCAGTTTCTTCAGATTGAGAAACAATTGTTGGATTGATAAGCTGCAAAATACCCTCTTGCTCCATATCAACAATCGCAACTTTAAGATCAACACCAATTTGAGGAGCAGCAATACCTACCCCATCATTTTCATACATTGTGTCCTCTAAGTTAGAAATCAATTCTTTTAAAGATTCATCGAAAGTAACAACATCTTTAACTTCTCTATTTAATATTGGATTTGGTACCGTAACAAGTGGTTTTACAGCCATCTCTATCGCTCCTTTTTAAAAACTCATCGTATAATTATAACGTAAATCAACATAAAAAGCGACAGAGAATATTTATCCTCCATCGCTAATTACATTTGTTTAATTTTGAGTTCTCTTTAAAAAAGTTGTCACACAAACTAAAGATAAAATCACAAGTGAGAATAATGCAAATTGGATTATACCATTTTCACTTTCACCTGTATTAGGTAAAACCATCTAATGGTCTTGAATGATGACCGACGAACAAGTCATTCGTTCTACGTTTAGAAACATAAAATAGAAGATAGTATTAATTGCTTATACATACGAACACTTCACACCTTTGAATTTGGATTTTAATCCCTAAACATATTTTTATGTCTCAAGGTGATTTCTATGTATACCTATTATTTATTAAAAATGGAATTTTATTGTAGATGTTAATTATATAATATTATACAATCTAATTATAAGTAAATCTACTTTTTTTATAACAATATAGAAAGGATAGTCATATGAAAGCTAACGATTATATTAAATACGTAACTGCACTGGAAGGAAGAACTTTATTAAGTAAAGAGGAAAGAAATTTTTTAATTACTTATCATAATGGAGAGGAGGGTGAGAAATATTTTACTGCTATGTTAAATTCTCTCAATAATATTTATTATATTCACTCATTCGAATTTGGTTCTACTAATCATGTTCAAATAGATTTTCTAGTTGCTACTAGTAATAAGTTTGTTGTTTTTGAAGTTAAACATTATAAAGACGAATGGTACTTTGAACATGATACTTTGAAAAATAATTATGGAATTATAACCAAATCTCCTATAATCCAAGTCCGTAATATAAAGCATGAGCTTCAAAAATTACTTCATAGATGTGGAATATTTTTAGATATTGAATCTTACATCGTATTTACTAATCCTCATTTAATCCCTTTAGGAACATGGCCAAAAAATCAAAATATAATACTTCCACATGAATTAGATAAAATCTCAAAAATACTATCACCACAACTTCCAAATGATAACCATCAAATATTGAATTTACTTCTAGAAAATGAATCGAAACACTCCACTTATTATCAAAAAGACATTACGACAAAATATGATTTAAAGTATGCCGGTATAAAATGCCCCAACTGTAGAAAAATGCATACTATAAAAATATTAGATAACAAAACACTTTATTGTTGCTCATATTGTAAGTCGGAAATTAAATGTGAAGATATAGTATTCTTTAATTTAAAAGAGCTTTATATTATAAAGAGAGACAGTTTTACTTTTGAAGAAGCTATAGCATGGTGTTATCCAGTGAAAAAGTATACTATTGAACGCGTTTGTAAGAAATACTTTTTATCATTAACACGGAGAAACAGAAAATTCTTTTTAGATAGTAAATAGATATATCTTTATCAGCAGTTTCTTCTCAAATTGCTTTTAACACCACTCTTATCAGCAGTTTCTTCTCAATTTGCTTCTAACGCCGAATATGTCCATATAATTGTGTAATAAAATAAGAGCCATATATAGCTCACTTTAGTACAATGTAATCGACTAAGAAAAATTGTAGAGGTGA